>JAKBCP010000118.1 GCA_021807645.1 bacterium | reverse complement strand
CAGAATCGCGGTCTTTCCGCCGAGCGCTTTCGTGCTTTGATCGACGATATCGTAGGCGTGATTGAGCAGCACCCCGCCGTAGACCGCACCGATCGTACGATCGGCCGCATCGCTCATCGGCGCCGCTGCGACGAGCGCGAGCCCCGACGTCGAGGTACCGACGGTTGCGCCATCGGCGTTGGTTATCGTCATCTGCGCCTGCAGAGCGAGCCCTTCGGCAGCGAGCTCTTTCGCGGTGAGAACCGCCGCGGTGCTGACCGTCTCGCCGGTGAGCGCGCGCGCGACGATCGACTCGCCTGCGAGCGATCCCGGCTGCATCCCGTTAGCGCGGGCGAGAACTTTTCCGTTCGCATCGACGACGGTGAGGAACGAGAGATTCGAGGTTCGAGCGATATTCGCGAGCTGATCCTGCAGTTGCGCCGTATCGTGCGACTGAACCGCTTTCAGAAGCGCACTCGATGCCGCATCCTGCGAAACCAAGAGCTTGATGAGGTCGCGATGCGAGTTCCAGTAACCGCTAAAGGCACCGGCACCGTTGGTGACCTCGTTCTTGCCGAGATTGGAAAGATCGCGTTGCAGCACGACCCGCGTCGCGATAACGCTTACCAGGAAAAATAGCACCACGGCACCGATGATCGTGCCGAGCAATCTGACGCGTAACGTCATTTTCATTCGCCGATTCCCTCCGTCGTTGAGTCGCTCACTTTGAAGTGGTTCAGTCGTTCGTCCATCTGTTTCATCCCGGCGGTCATCCCGTCGAGCGACGTCAGGATCCGTTGTGCGCTATCGGTAACCTCTTTATTTACGTACGTCAATACTTCAACCGACGATGCGTTCTGGGCCGAAATCGACGAGATATCGGAGAACGCTTTGTTGACGTCGTCGGACTGGCTCTGCATCGATCCGGTCGCCTGCATGTTTAATGCGACCGATTTGGTGATCTCTTCGATCGATCGGATCACCTGGTAAGAATTCGAACTCATCGCGCGCGCAACCGAGCTGATCTCGCCGATCTGTTGGTTGGCGGCGAGAACTGCGTGAACGATTGCCTGCAACGCCCCGGAGGCCGAGTTCGTGCTGTTTACGTTCTCCTCGACGCGTTCGGTGAGGCGATCCATCGCATCGACGACCTCGGAGATAACCGCCTGCGTCGAACTGATATGGCCGGCGATCTCTTTCGTCGCCGAGACGCTTCCGTCGGCGAGTTTGCGAATCTCGCTTGCGACGACGGCGAAACCGCGGCCGTGCTCGCCGGCTCGCGCCGCTTCGATCGCGGCGTTGAGTGCAAGCAGGTTCGTCTGTTCGGCGATGCGATCGATCACCTTAACGATGTCGCCGATCTGTTCGGAGTTGCTGCCGAGTTGCCGAATATCGCCGGCGAGTTCGTTAATCGTCGAACGGATCGACTGCATGCCCGCAACGATCGTCTCGATCGCGGTGCCGCCGCCCGCGGCGGTCTGCGACATCTCGGTCGAAATCGAGGAGAGCGAATCGACCTGTGCGGTCACCTGTTCGATCGAACTGGCCATGTTCGAGACGGAGAGCGCCGTTTCGTCGAGGCTGCGGGTCTGCTCTTCGGCGGCCGCGGCAATCGATGCAATCGCATCGGTGAGCGCGCGCACCTTCACCGTCGCTTGGTCGACGATGCGCGATTGTTCGTTGATGCCTTCGTCGAGCTGCCCTTGCGCGACCGAGGCGCCCTCGATAACCGCGAGTGCCGTCGAAGCGGTCGAACGTAGCTCGGCGCCGGAGGCGCCGAGATTCGCTGAATTCTGATGGAGTTCGCGGAAGAACTCCCGCAACCCGAAGATGAGTTTATTGAGTGCGACCGCGAGCTCACCGAGCGCGGCATCGGGCGAGGCGATGTTTTTCGTAAAGTCGCCGCCGGAGACTTCGCGGATACTTGCAGCGAGGGTCGCTACCCCCGAGCGCACCTCGGCGGCGTCGCCGCGCGGTAGTGCCGGGCGCGAAACGGTCGCGCTGCGGAACGCATATTGCCCGGGTTCAAAATCCTCGGCGCTATCGACGCGCGAAATCTCTCCGGCGAAAAGGAAGCTGACCGCAAGGCCGACGACGCCGAGCAGCACGCTGCCGGAGATCGCTTGGTGGCTGTGGTGGGCGTGGCGGGACCAATAGTCGATGAGCGCGACCGCAACGGCGAGGAGCGACCCGATCGGCACGCCGACGAAGGCCGCCCCGATCGCCACGATCCCCAGAAGGAGCACTTCGATAGCAACGGCGTTTCCGTACCACGCCGCAAGTCCGGCGACGAGCGCCGCAATTGCAGCGATCCCAATCCGCGCCGGCAGCCCGAAGCGCGAACGCATTGCCGCAATTTTCGCATAGAGCACGACGACCTAGGAACCTCCTCTGGCGCTGGCGCTGGCCTACTTTCGGGCTTCTTTAGCCTTGCGAAGCGACTTTTACTGCCGCGCCCGACTTATTCTGCCGAGACAAGCCTCGCAGAGGTTCGGCGACTTGGAGTCGGTTTCGAAGACCGAGCTGGTCGCGTGCATGGCGCAGCGCGGCGAATGGCAACTCCGCAGCCCCATCGCGCGTCCGAGCGCATAGACCGACTCCTTGAGCACGCGCTGAAAGAGGAGATTCGTATCGGGTTCCTCCCCGTAGAACTCCGGGCGGAGTCGATGGAGCGCGACGACGGCGGTTCCGGCATTGGCATCGGCATCGGCGAAAAGGTAACGCTGCGAGGTCTTGTAGCAATCGTACTCGGTGACCGCGAGCGCGAGGCCCTCCTGCCCGGGAAAACCTTTGAGGATGCGTGCGTAGAGCGTCGGAGCGAAGAGCTGATTGCGCGTCGCATTGAGCGCGGTGCGTGGCAGCGCCAACGAGCGTTCGATACGGACGCCGGTGAGAAATCGCTCCTCGATGCAGACCGCGAGCCGGTCGGCGAGGCGCGCGTCGACGGTGTTCACCGGAATCAATCGAATGATTTTTGCCATGCTCCTTCGTCGGCCGCTATTCGGCATCGCCTACCGGAAAACTTGTCGGCAGCGGGGAAGGCTGCACGATGATCGTTGGTTTGGGGATCGACCTCGCCGAGGTCGAACGCTATCGTTTCGACGAGCGAACGCGCGAAGCGTTCGCGCGCAAGGTCTATACCGAAGCGGAGATGATCTACGCGATGCGCAAGCGCAATTGGCCCGAACGGCTCGCGGGTTTCTTCGCCGCGAAAGAAGCCGTGCGCAAAGCTTTCGGCCGCGCCGTCCCGTGGCGTGACGTTGAAGTCGGGCACGAAGCGAGCGGACGGCCGGCGATCGTTCTGCACGGCACGGCGCGCACGCTCTTCGAAGAACGTGCGATCGCGCGCATCCATTTAACGATCACGCACACCGCAACGACCGCCGCCGCGGTCGTCATCTTCGAACGATGATTCCGGTTCTGCTCCCCGAACAACTGCGCGCGCTCGACGCCGCATCCTGCGAGCGCGTCGGTGAAATCGCGCTGATGCGCGTTGCGGGCGCGCGAATCGCCGCCTGTATCGACGAGCTTCTGCCGCGCGGCGGGCGCGTCGTCGCTCTCGCCGGCCCTGGGAATAACGGCGGCGATGCATTCGCGGCGCTCGCTTCGCTGGAGTGCCTGCACGAACGTATCGTGGTGGAGCTGCCCACCGAGAAGCGCTCCGCAGCACGTGCCGACGCACAGGAGCGCGCCGCGCGATCGGGGGTTCGAACGATTTCGTGGAACGATATCGCCGCTCGCGACGCCGCAGTTGCGCGCGCCGAGCTCTTCGTCGACGGCCTCTACGGGTCGGGCGCGCGGCTCCCGCTCGATCCGCTTGCCTGCGACGCGATCGCGGCGATCGAAAAACGTACCGTCCCTTGCGTCGCAATCGATATACCGACCGGCATCGATGCGGGCACCGGCGCGGTTCCGGGAATCGCCGTCCGCGCACACCTGACGGTCGCGCTCGGAGCGCTCGTTCCCGCACATCTGCTCGATCCCGCGCGCGCATTGGTGGGAAAGCTCGTCCTCGCCGATATCGGTTTTCCGCCCGAGTTGCTCGCGGCGATTCCCGCCCGCTTCGTCACCCTCGACGGCGCAAGCGCGATTGCGGCGATGCCGCGGCGCGACGAACGCGCCGATAAACGCTCGGCGGGAAGTCTCCTTGCGATCGCGGGGAGCGAGCAATTCCCCGGCGCCGCCGTGCTCTGCGCGCGCGCGGCGGCACGCGCCGGCGCCGGCTATGTCACCGTCGCTGCCCCCGCGGCCGCCGTCGCCGCGCTACGCGCGCATCTGCTGGAGGAGATCGTCGTCGCGATCCCCGACGATCCCGATGAAGCAAGCGCGCTCTTGCACGATCTCGAAGCGCGCCACAGCGCGCTCGCCATCGGCCCCGGGCTCGGGCTCTCCGGGACCGTCGGGAAGCTCGTGCGCGCGCGC
>JAKBCP010000117.1 GCA_021807645.1 bacterium | reverse complement strand
TGCTGTTAACCAACGGTTCGGGCAGCATGCGCCGCGTTCCGATCTCACGTTTGAGATGGTCGAGTTCGTCGGTAGTCGGGAGGTGTCCGAACAAAAGCAGATGCACGACCTCTTCAAAGGTCGCGTTCGGCGCGAGATCGTCGATATCGTAACCGCGGTACGTAAGGCGCCCGATCTTCCCCTCGACGTTTGAGAGCAAGGTACTTCCGACGACGACGCCTTCAAGGCCGCGGTCGACAATCAAACCAGTACTGGACACGATACCTCCGGTCGATATCTCAACGATAGATTCTTTCGGCGAGACTCTTCTCGCCCCGGCATGCAGGTTCCCATACCGAACGGCGCCTGCGTTGCGACCAACGTCGCATTTATCGAAAGCGGAACGCTACGCGGCGTTGCGGCGCCTCCCACGGGCGAGCGCGTAGCCGACGATCCGCTCCACGAGCGCGTCGAATCCAATGCCGACTGCGGCCGCCGCGTCGGGTAAAAGCGAGGTCGTCGTCAGCCCCGGTAACGCATTGATTTCGAGTAAATACGGGCGGTTCTGATCGCTGACGATGAAGTCGGTTCGCGAGTAGTCTCGCATCCCCAACAAACGATGTGCGGAGAGCGCGAGCATCTGCATGCGGGAAGCGAGGTCGGCGTCGATTTTCGCCGGCGCGATGTGCGTGCTGCCGCCCGGTTCGTATTTGGCATCGGTGGAATAGAAACCGTCGCGATTGGCGACGATCTCCACGATTGGGAGCGCCTCCTCACCGAGAACCGCACACGTAAATTCCCGCCCCGCGATGAATTCCTCGGCGAGCACGCAGCCGTAGCTATGCGAGAGTTCGATCACCGCCGCGCTCCACTGCTCGTGCGTGCGAACGATGCGCACGCCGATCGAGGAGCCTTCGTAACGCGGCTTCACCACCAGAGGGAGATCGAGCGAGCCCGGCAACAGCGGTAACGATCCGCCGTCGAGATCGAAGTGATCCCACGCCGCTGTCGGCAGCCCCTCGGCGGCAAAAAGTTTTTTGACGAGATGTTTATCCATCGCCAGCGCACAGGCGGCGATGCCGCTGCCGGTATAGGGAACACCGAGATGCTCGAGCACCCCCTGGAGTTCGCCGTCCTCGCCGCCCGCGCCGTGAAGCGCGTTAAAAACGACGTCGGGTGCGATGGTGCGGATCGCATCGATAAAACGCTCGTCGTAATCGATGGAATGGACCTCATAGCCCAACGTCGCCAACGCTTGCGCGACCGGAGTACCGCTCGCGATCGATATCTCGCGTTCGGAGCTCTTGCCGCCCATCACGACCGCGACGCGCGCTTTACGCAACTCGGCCATTGCCTCCATCCCATTGCCCATCGATGAAAACGCCCACGAGATGCACCTCCAACTCCAACCCAATACCGAATCGCTCGAAGACCGTACGCCGAACGCGTGCGAGGAGCGTTGCGACATCGCAGGCACTCGCCGCGCCGAGATTATTAATAAAGTTCGCGTGGAGCGGCGATACTTCCGCATCGCCCTCGCGCCAACCCTTGGCCCCCACCGCCTCGATGAGACGTGCGGCTTTATCGCCTTCCGGATTGCGAAAGCACGACCCTGCGTTAGGAAGCGCAATCGGCTGGGTTTGCTTGCGGCGGACGAGGCGCGCCTGCATCTCCTCGCGCACGCTCTGCGCGTCGCCGCGCGCGAAGGCGAGCTCGGCCCCCACCACCACCGCGTCGCGCGCGAGGTTGGTGTGCCGATAGAAATACCGAATGTCGACGGAGTGCGGAGCGGGTCGGCTCGGCGATTGCACGCGCACGTCGCGGATGAAATCCCCCATCTCACGATCGGTTCCGGCGTTCATCCGCAACGAACCGCCGAGCGTCCCCGGGATTCCGGCGAGCGATCCGATGCCGACGGCACCGGCACTCGCAGCACGCGCGGTGATGGCGGCCATCGAGGCCGACGCACCCGCGATGACGCGCACGCTCTCCTCGCTCGCGCGCACGTCGACGCGCGCAAATTCGCCGCCCAAGCGCAGCACGATGCCGCGAATTCCGCCGTCGCCGACGAGCAAATTGCTGCCGCTACCCAAGACGAACCAGGGCAGACGGCGACGAACGCAGTGCGTTAGCACCGCGGCGAGCTCGTTCTCGCGTTCGAGTTGCGCGAAGGCGTCGGCCGGGCCGCCGATCCTCCACGATGTATACGGCGCGAGCGGTTCGTCGAACGCCACGCGATCGCTCAGCAGCTCCTGCAGCATCGAGCGGTCGTCACCGTCGACCAGCGACCTCATACTCGACGCCGTGGTGAGGCTCACCGCAGAGCCGCCGCCGGCATCGCACGCGCGGCGAGCCGCGCCGCGCTGCGGGTGATCGAGCCCGCACCCAACATGAGGACGAGCGTTCCCGGTAACGATTCTTCCTCGATGCGCTCGACGAGATCTTCGACGCGTGCGACGTAGCGAACGTCCACGCCGTGCTCGGCGAGTTTGTCGCCGATCGAGCGTTCGCTGATGCCGGGAATCGGCGCCTCCGAGGCGGCATAGATCGGCGTGAGATAGACGCGGTCGGCGCCGCGCAACGCCTCGGCGAAATCGCGGGCGAGATATCCGGTGCGCGAATAGCGATGCGGCTGAAACGCAACGACGAGCGGACCGGCATGATAGTTACGCGCGGCCGCGATCGTCGCGCGTACGGCGGTCGGGTGATGCGCGTAATCGTCGACCACGGTCAGTCGCTGCCCGCGCGCGAGGATATCGAAGCGTCGCCGCACGCCGCGAAAGTCGCGTAGCCCCGCGACGATCGCCGAGAACGGTACGCCGACTTCACCCGCGACCGCGATCGCCGCGAGGGCATTGAGCAGATTGATCGCGCCGGGAACGTTGAGCGTGACCGCGCCGCGGCGTTCGCCGCCGACGACAAGATCGAACTGCGTGCTCAGACCGGCAAAGAGGACGTTGGCTGCAGTAACGTCGGCGAGCGCACTCGTGCCGAAGGTTACGGTGCGCGCGGCGCGCGGCTTCGCCGCAAGCGAGGCGGCATTCGCGTTGTCGATTCCGACGATCGCTGCGCCGTCGGCCGGCAAGCGACCGAGAAACTCGCCAAACGCATCGATGAGGCGCGGTAGCTCATCGTCGGAGTTGAGGTGGTCGTTTTCGATATTGTTTATCGTCGCGATGCGCGGCTGCAGGAGCGCAAACGAACCATCCGATTCGTCGGCTTCGCAGACGAACCACGGCGACGTCCCGTCAACGGCGTTGCGCCCCAACTGCGGATCGATTCCACCGAGAACCAACCCGGCGTCGATACCGGCGGCGCGCAAAATCGCATGCGTCATCGCCGTCGTCGTCGTTTTTCCGTGCGTCCCGCAGATCGCGATGCCGTGGCGAGCGTTGGTCAGACGCGCGAGCAATTCGCCGCGATGCACGACGGGAAGCTTGCGGCGTCGCGCCTCGCAGAACTCGGGGTTATCACGATCGATCGCGGAACTCACGATCACTTCTTCGGCATCGCCGAGCGAATCGGCGTCGTGACCGATGTAGACGCGCGCGCCTTCCGCACGAAGATCTTCGAGCAGATCGCTCTCGTTGAGATCGGAGCCGGCGACGCTCTCGCCGCGCGCGAGCAGAATGCGCGCGAGTGCGCTCATTCCGATTCCTCCGATGCCGATAAAGTGTCGGCGCACGCTGTGGGTCACGTTGGGGTGTTTCGCCCCACGAGCGCCGCTATCCGTGCAAGAATCAACGCCGTTGGGTCCGGGGTGCGAAAAGTCGCAATTGCGGCACGCAGCCGCGCCAGCGCTGCGGGCTCGCAGAGCTGCGCGAGGAGTGCGCCGAGCGAATCGGCGTCGAGCCGGTCGTCGGCGATCGCCACCGCAGCGCCGGCGGCCTCGAGCGCGCGGGCATTCTCGCTCTGGTGATCCTCGGCGGCGTGGGGATACGGCACGAGAATCGCCGGCAACCCCAGCGCAACGAGTTCGGCGAGCGTCGACGCGCCCGCGCGTGCGAGGACCAGATCTGCGGCGGCGAAGGCGTCGGCCGGGTCGTCGAGGTACGGGCGGATACCGCCGCCCTGTGCCCCGGGCAGCCGCGCACGCACGCGCTCGTATTCGCGCTCGCCGGTGAGGTGGAGCACCTGCCAGCCCGCGGGGAGCTTTCCCGCCGCAATCGCTCCGACGAGCGCGTCGTTGAGCGAACGCGCGCCCTGGCTCCCGCCCATCGCGAGCAGCGTGCGACGCTGCGGATCGAGCCCGAGCCGCGCCGTCGCCGCTGCGCGCGGCGGCAGCGCGCGCAGCGTGCTGCGAATCGGCACCCCGGTATGGACGTAGCGATCGCGAAAGCGCGGGTCGCCCTGCGGCAACGCGCCCCAAATCTCGTCGACGAACGGCGCGAGCAAACGATTGGTGAGCCCCGGGCGCGCGTTGGGTTCCA
>JAKBCP010000116.1 GCA_021807645.1 bacterium | reverse complement strand
CTGCCGTCGAGTGCGAGTTTGTGTTGCTCGACAAGTTGTAAGGCGATGGCTGCGGTAAATTGTTTGGTGAGGGAACCGATAGCGAACGGCGTCTGCGGCGTAACGGAAACTTTGCGGGCGGTGTCGGCATAACCGAAGCCCTCGGCGTAGACGAGCTTCCCGTCGCGCACGACCGCGACGGCGAGCCCCGGGGTAAAATGTCGCGCGTACGCTTTGGCCGCAACCGAGCCGAGCGCCGGGTTGGGAACGACGCCGTCGTCGTTCGCCGCGCGAACCGAATGCGGCGCGAGGCAGAGCAGCGCGGCCGACACGAGAACCGTGGATATCGTACGTTTCACAATACTTTCCTTATTGGGTGAGCGTTCGGAGTTCGCTCTCTATTTGCACCGCGATCTCCTTCGCCGAATACCCGCGATGGGTGAGGGTGGTGAGAAATTGTGCGATCGTCTCGCGCAACGCCGTCGCGCGCGCGCGCTCGTCGGTCGCGGGGGTCTCCCGCGCGACGTGTGTGCCGCGGCGTCCGTCGCTCGATAGCCAACCTCGTTCTTGTAACTCCGTATAGGCGCGCGCGACGGTGTTCGGCGCCACTCTGAGATCGCCGGCTAGCTGTCGAACCGTCGGCAGCACGTCGCCCGGACGAAGCTCACCGCGTTCGATAAATGCGCGAAGTTGCTCGACGATCTGTTGGAACGGCGGGAGTTCGAGATCGGGATCGACCGCAAGGAAGATCTCGCTCATGGCGAGACGACGAGCTTCGCATGGGAGAGGCGTTTCACGTACACGCTCGTCCAAACCCATAGGCCGGCCCAGAGAACAAACATTGCGAGCGCCCAAAAGCGTTCGACTCCGTCAACCGCCGGGAGCGCTCGGTTCACGAAATTTACGAACACGAGCACGATGCCGCATGCCAACACACACGCCATGCCGGAACTCCGAACGCGCGATGCTTGTTCGCAGATACGCTCCCTCGCGGGATTCGCACTGGTGAGTTGCGTCGGGGCACTCGCGATGCGCCACGCGATGGCAGCCATCGCGATTACGCAGACGGCTGCGATCGCCGCAGGAATGCGTTCGTTTGCGACATGCATATACGGTACGAGGGCCAACAACGAAACGAGCGCAACGCCGATCCACAGCGTGGGTACGAATTCTGCTACCGGTCGAGGAGCGAGCGCGGCGATGCGCCGCCCACGTGCGCGCTCGTCGCGAACCAAATCGGCGATCGAAACGGCGACCAAGGAAAGCGCGGTAAGGCTATATCCCACGACCGGATCGAGATCGCGTAGCGCGACGAGCGCTGCGACCAGGAAGGCAAAGGCGGAAATCGCCAAGCGGGCCGAGGCCGAGCCCTCGCCGTTTCGCTTCACGCGCAAGGCAGCCAAAAGATAAACGATCCCGGCAAAGACCGCAACGGCGGAGACAATGATTCGCTCGATGAAAAGTTGCGACTGCATTTACATCTTCCATAACAAAGACAAGGGGTATAAAGCATATTCGTCTCGGGGATTCTCGCCGATGAATTGCATCCGCGCGCTCGCGATACGAAACACAGTCACTGCCATAGCGATCGCGCAAGCAGCCGTTATCAGCGCGGGAACGATCGCAATACCGCCAAGCAGGTACGGCACGAGCGCGAGCGTTGAAACCGACGAAAGCACCAATCGAAATTGGAGGCTATCAACGTGCATGGTTCTGCACTCCGATCGAAATGCGGCCCCGGGCCGCCTCTGCAAGCCTCGGGCGCCGGGAACCCGGGAGGGTTTTCTGCTTTTTCATTGTATTGACACACTAATACAAACTGAACATTTGTGTCAATAGGTTAATACATACATTTGGACTCGCCCGCCGCGCCGGCCCCGCGTCTCGACGTTCTCGACGGCCTCCGCGGCGTCGCGATACTTCTCGTGCTCTGGTATCACGTCTGGGAGATATCCTGGCTACCGGCACCGCTTCCGCAACTCGAATTTTTGCCGGAGACCGGCTTTATCGGCGTTGCGCTCTTCTTCTTTCTCAGCGGAACGGTGATCGCATTACCCTTTGCGCGCGCCGCATTCAAAGGGGGCGCGCCGCCGACGTGGCGCCATTTTTATTTTCGGCGCTTTTGGAAGATCGTACCTTCGTACATGCTATCGATCGCCGTCGCCTATGCAATCGGCTATGCGGCGCGACAGGGCGGCGCCGGAGTCGTACCCGACCTCCTGACCCACCTGCTCTTCATCCACACCTGGTTCCCGGCGAGCTCCGGAGCGATTAACGGCGTGCTCTGGACGCTCGCCGTCGAGGTCGAGTTCTACGCCATCTTTCCGCTGCTCTGGTGGTGCTTTCGCCGCGCGCGCTGGCTCACGCTTGCGGCGAGTGTCGCGCTCTCGCTCTCCTGGCGTCTCCATGCCGCTGCCTGCTGCGCGCACTCCGGAATCGTCAATCTCGATCAAGATCTACCGGCATTTTTGAGTTGTTTCACCTTCGGTATGTTGACGGCATCGCTCTTCATTGAAGCGCACGCTCGGTGGAGCGCGGGCAGACGAATCGCCGTCGGCATTGCAAGTTTCATCGCCGGAGTCGTCGCCTGCACCGCTCTGCTGCAATCGCTTTTCGCGTTTCGCCATGCAAATCAGTGGGCTGCGGTCTGGGCGGCGACGCATCGCGATCTATTGGCATGCTCGTTCGCCGCAATCGCGTTCGGCGCGCTACTTGCACCGCGCCCGCTCCAGCGGATTCTCGCCAATCGACCACTTGTGTTTTTCGGAGCAATCTCGTACGCACTCTACCTCTACCATCAAATCGTCGCACGCGAACTGCTCTATTATCGCGTCCCATCATATCTGGGCACCCCGCAGTACGATCCTCTCTGGCAAAGCGAATTCACGATTGCGGCGATGCTCCTCTCGATTGCACTCGCCGCAGCGCTAACGTACTGGTTCGAGCGTCCGTTGCAGAACTGGGGGAATCGCCGCCTTTCCTAAAGACGCGACGGGGACGTTGTGCGGCGCTTCGTTACGTGCGGCCGAATCGTTCGAGGTCGCAACGCTCCGGAAAGCGGGAACAGCTATCGAGGTGAGAGGCCGAGAGTTGGGCTTTACCGCATTGGAAACGATCGTCGCTGCGGGGCTTATCGCCGTCGTGCTCGCAACGATCGGTGCGGCCGTCGTTCGCGAAAGCGTGAGTTTTTCGAACGTCGCGACCGCCGACGCGCTTGGTGCTGCGGCGCGCGAAGAGGCGCGGATCGCTGCCGACTCCGTGAAGTACGACGGAAACACGCTCTCGCCCACCAGCGTCGCGACGACGCTGCCGATGCCGGTGGGCTCGCCGATCCCGGCGGAACTATCGCTCTCGGCGCATGCGCTCGCGGGTGGCGGCATCTCGGTTCGCGTCCGTGCGGTCGCCGACACCGCTGCCGGACAGATCGTTCGCAACGCAACGCTAATCGTCGAGCGACGCATGCCGCTCCCCGGAAGCAGCGTCATCGCGCCGACGCTCGTCGACGCGCCTTTCGGCGCACCGTGACGATTCTTCGCGCGCTCCTCTTCGCCGCAATCGCCGGCGCCCTTGCCGAGAGCTTCGCCGCCGTCGCGCTCACGCTGGCTCGCGTCGAGTCGCTCCACGCCGCGCATGCGGCGGCTCGCGATGCCCTCAACGCAGCACCGGTGCTCGTGCAAGCGACCGTTGCAGCGCGAATCGCAGACGGGGCGAATCCGCTCGCCTCGATCCCGCCGATCGATCGATGCACGGCGATCGGCACCATCCCCTGCGCGCTGCGCTCGACGACGAGCGTCGCGCTGCAGCCCGGCGGCAGTGCGAGTATCCTCCAAAACAACGCGCTCATCGCCGAGGCGCGAATCGTCGTTTCCTTGCGCGCCGTCGTTACCGACGAAGCCGGCCGACTATCGACGATTGCAACGCGTACGGCGCTCTTGCGCACGTTTGCAATGCCGCCGTATGCGACGTACGAGGGGGACGAAGAGAGCGGCGGCCTTGCCCCCGGCCTCGCTCCCGGAACGCTAATCGACGTTCTTTACCGGAACGTCCAGAGCGGTGCGAGCATCCCCGGAAACGTGTGGAGCACGCCGCACATCGCGCCGTCGAACGCACCGGTTCCGTGGCCACAATAGCGTTGCATCGTCGTCAGGCAACGAAGCGATCGATCGCGCCCGCGAGTTCACCGGGCGCTTCGATCGGAATGTTATGGCCGCAGTCGCGAAGGACGACGAAAATACTTCCCGCGATGAGGTCGGCACACTCGGTGCGTAAACGCGGCAGCGTCGCCAGCGGATCGCTCGCGCCGGCGAGAACGAGGGTGGGGACGGCGATATGGGCAAGCGCATCTCGGAAATCGAGCGCGCGCCCGGCATCGTACCAGCCGAACCAGTGCTCTCGCGAGGCAATCAAGGCATCGTCGACCAGGATGTCGCGCGTCGCTTCGTCGACGCTAC
>JAKBCP010000115.1 GCA_021807645.1 bacterium | reverse complement strand
AGGGGAGCCCGAACGCCTTGAATGGGAACATGCCGAATTCGTTGAGCGCGAAGATGAAGACGACCAGCGCGATCAGGAAAGGGACGAAGCCCTCGGCGAGCGGCCCGATCGTGCTGTGCGCGAGGTCGGCGAAATAATTGACGACGCCCTCAAAAACGGTCTGCCGACGATTGACCTGCGGCGAGCGATAACTCGCGGCGACCCACCACAGCAACGGCAACGTGATCGCCATAACGATCCACGTCGTCAATACCGTATCGGAATGCACGGTGCCAAGCACCGGCACCTTCCAAAGAGGATGCTCTCCAATCTGTTCGTGCACGTTCCGTTATCTTCTAGCGTTTCGTTTGCGAGTCGCCTGCGCTTCCGATGACACGCAGGGCGAACGGGGTGAAAAGTCCGACGATATAGAGCCCGAGCGACCACCACGGACCCTTTGCCGCGAAGGCCACCGCGACCGTACCGAAAACGAGCAAGCGTGCGAAACTACTTAAGACGAACGCCCGCCCTCTTCCGGTCTCAACCAGCCTCCTAGCCGCCTCGGTCAGGAAGTAGAGGTTGAGGATTCCGCAGAGATAGCCTACCAGGAAGGCCAGCGCTGCGAGGACCGGTGGGCTCACCGCCGCGCCCTGCTACGGCGCGAAGGCGGCAGGTTCCTCGCCGCCGCGGAAACGCGCGAGGAGCGCGGCGAGGATACGCTGCGAGGCGGCACCGTCGCCATAGGGGTTCGCCGCCCGCGACATTGCGGCGTAATGCGCCGGGTCGTCGAGGAGCGCCGCGGCTCCGGCGAGGATGCGGGCGGGATCGTGCCCGACGAGCTCGAGCGTTCCCGAGGCGAGCCCCTCGGGGCGCTCCGTCTCGTCGCGCATCACGAGCACCGGCTTCCCGATACAAGGTGCCTCCTCTTGAATGCCGCCGGAATCGGTGAGCACGAAATGCGCGGCTCGCACCGCCGCGACCATCTTCGCGTAATCGATCGGCTCGACGAGAATCGCGTCCTCGAGCCCACCGAGCACCTCGCGAACCACCGGGGCAACGTGCGGCGAGGGGTGGACCGGCCAATAGAGCTGCGGCCGCTGCGGCAGTTCGAGGATACGGCGCATCGCCTCGGCCATCGCGCGCATATGCGGGTGATTCTCACGACGGTGCGCGGTAACGACGATGAGCGGACGCTGCGGATCGACGCGATCGAATTGCGGCGGCAGCGGCAACGATTCACGGTTCGCAACCTCAAGAAATGCATCGATAACGGTGTTCCCGGTCACGAAGATATTGCGTGCCGCAACGCCCTCGGCAAGCAAATTCTCCCGCGCGCGTTCCGTCGGCGAAAAATGGTAGCGTGCGAGCCGCCCGGTGAGCCGACGATTCATCTCCTCGGGATAGGGCAGCCATGGATCCCCGGTACGCAAGCCCGCTTCTACGTGTCCGACTTCGGCCTTTGCATAGAAGGCCGCTAGCGCGGCCGCCGTGCTCGTCGTCGTATCTCCGTGAACGAGGACGATCTCCGGCCGCGCGCGCGCTAAGACCGGCTCCATGCCTTCGAGCACGCGCGTGGTAATCTGCGTGAGCGTCTGATCGGAGGTCATGATGTCGAGGTCGTAATCGGGTACGATCGAAAATAACGAGAGCAAATCGTCGAGCATGTGTCGATGCTGCGCCGTCACGCAGATCGACGCGTCGAAACGCGGGTCGGCGCGGAGCGCCTCCACGACCGGCGCCATTTTAATGGTGTCAGGGCGCGTCCCAAAGACGCTCATCACGCGTAAGGGTTCGTTCATACAAGCCTTCCCGAATGCGAGATGATCCCGGAGACCAGCAACGCGACGACGCCGAGGACGATGCACACGGCATAGATGAGAAAGACGGCCTGCCGTACGCCGAGGCCGAAACGGAAAATTAATTGGTGGTGGAAGTGTCCGCGGTCTGCATCGGTTATACTGCGGCCGTTTGCCGCCCGTCGCACGATGACCGCGGCGGTATCGAGAATCGGCAACGCCAGCACCACCAACGGCACCAATAAGCTGATCGCAATCGCCGTCTTACTGCCGCCGATAATCGTCACGGTCGCGAACACATACCCGATAAAGAGCGAGCCCGCGTCCCCGAGAAAAATTCGCGCCGGGTTAAAGTTGTAGGGAAGAAACCCGAGCGCGCCGCCCGCGAGCGCGAGCAAGACCAGCGCCACGATAAAATTTCCGTGGAGCGCGGCGATAGCGAAGAGAAAGAGGCTCGAGATCGTAGTGACGCCGGCGAGCAACCCGTCAAGCCCGTCGATGAAATTCATCGCGTTCATCATCCCGACGTACCAGAGCAACGTCAGCGGAATGCTTACCCAGATCGGGAAATCGATCCATGCGTTCGCCGCGCCGTGCGCGAACGGGTTATTGATGCCGGAGATCGTGAACCCGTAGAGCATCGAGATTCCCGCGACGATGACCTGCGCGATGAGTTTGCTGCGGGCGCGCATCTGCATGACGTCGTCCCAGAGCCCCACTCCGAGAATCAACAAGCTACCGAAGAGCAACCCGATGAGATGGTGCGCGATATCGAGTTGGGCGGCGCGCGCATGCGGCGAGCCGACCACGAAACCGAGCACCGCGAAGAGCGCGGTCGCAAAACCGAAGAAGACCGCGACGCCGCCGATCCGCGGCGTCGGCGTGGTATGCACGCGACGCGCTTCTTCGACGCCGTCGATGATTTTGAGGTGCGTCGCGAGGCGGATCACCAGCGGCGCGATCGTTGCCGCAACCGCTGCGGCGATGATAAAGGCGGCGACCTCCGCAAGGATCGGTTTCATCGCTGCAAGCTCACGGCGCGAGTTTCCACTGCATCAGCGCCACGCCGGCTTCGGCGAGGAGCTCGACGGCAAATGCATCTTCGTAACGCTCTTCGTAAACGATTCGCTCGACGCCGGCGCTCACCAACAACTTCGAGCAGCCGATGCACGGTTGGTGCGTACAGTAGACCGTTGCTCCGGCGAGGCTCACGCCATGAAGCGCGCCCTGCACGACCGCGTTCGCTTCGGCATGCGTTGCGCGCACGCAGTGGTTATCGACCATCGTGCAGCCGACGTCGGTGCAGTGCGCGATACCGCGCGGCGCGCCGTTATACCCGGTGGTGAGAATGCGCTGGTCGCGAACGGCGACGCAGCCGACGCGCGCGCGCGGACAGGTAGCGCGTGAGCCGACCGTACGCGCGATCTCCATAAAGTAATCGTCCCAGCTCGGCCGCATTACAACGAACGTGGTGCCACGAAGGTCGGCAGCGAGGTGAGGCTGCCGAAGAGACGATCGCCGGCGTCGCCGAGCCCCGGAACGATATATCCGTGTTCGTTGAGCTCGGCATCGACGGCCCCGACGACAATGCGGACGTCGGGGAAAGCATCCTGAATCGCCGCTATGCCTTCAGGCGCCGCGATGACGCTCACGAATGTGACTTCGCTCGCTCCGTGCGTCGCGAGCAATCGCAATGCCGCGATTCCCGAGGCGCCCGTCGCGAGCATCGGATCGAGCACGAAGACCCTGCGGCCGTCGAGGCGCGCCGGAATGTTGGCGTAGTACGGCACCGCCTGCAGCGTCTGCGGATCGCGATAGAAGCCGAGATGGGCGACGACGGCATCCTCGACGATCTGCAGGAAGCCCGGAACGAGCCCGAGCCCTGCCCGAAGAATCGGCGCGATAACCGGCGGCTGCGCGATGCGCGCCGCCTTCATCGAGAGCAAGGGCGTCTCGACATCGACCTCACGCGTCGGCAGCGAGCGCGTTGCCTCGTAGGCAAGCAACGCGCCGACGTGCTCGAGCAACACGCGGAAACTGCGCGTCGGGGTATTGCGATCGCGCAGTTGCGCGAGGCGATCTTGCAGCGCCGGGTGGTCGACGACGAAGACCGATCTGCCGTTCATACGAGGCTGCACGCGGCGAACCCTTAGGGTACGTCGAAACGAGCGGTGAGTTCGTGAACGCGCGCTCGCAGTTTTTCTTGCTGCGTGCGCGCCTCGATATCGCCGAGTGCGTCGCAGATAATCTCTGCGACTTCGCGACATTCCGCGAGCCCGAAGCCTCGCGTGGTGATCGCCGGCGTTCCCACGCGAATGCCGCTGGTCACCATCGGCTTCTGCGGATCGAACGGAATCGCGTTTTTATTGACCGTGATCGCAATCTCGTCGAGATATCCTTCGACCGCTTTACCGGTGAGATTTCTCACCGAGAGATCGACGAGCAGCAGGTGCGTGTCGGTGCCGCCGCCGACCAGGCGCAGCCCGCGCTTGGCGAACACCTCGCCCATCGCGCGCGCGTTAGCGATGACGTTTTGCTGATAGCTGCGGAACTCCGGGCGCTGCGCTTCTCCGAACGCGACCGCCTTTGCCGCGATGGTGTGCATCAACGGCCCGCCTTGGATCCCCGGGAAGAGGCTCTTGTCGATCGCCGCCGCGTGCTGCGCTTTACTGAGAATGATGCCGCCGCGCGGGCCGCGCAAGGTTTTATGCGTCGTCGAGGTCAC
>JAKBCP010000114.1 GCA_021807645.1 bacterium | reverse complement strand
TTTCGGCGAGAACGCGAGCGCGGCGTTCACCACTCCGGGAATCACGACGCGCTTTCCGCGTTTCCATCCATCGTAACCGGCGCGCGCAACCGCTGTCGCGTCGGCGAGCGGCTGCATCGAGAGAAGCGGCGTTCCCTCCATTTTTGCGCGGGTAAAGAACGCGGTTTTCGTCGCACCTGGGCAGAGACAGCTCACCGTGACGCCGCTTCCGCGAGCCTCCTCCCAAAGCGCTTCGGAGAGCGAGAGTACGAACGCCTTACTCGCGTAATACGTCGCCATCAGCGGCCCGGGCAGAAAGGCCGCCGTCGATGCCACGTTGATGATGCCGCCGCTCCGGGCGGCGAGCATCCCGGGAAGGTAGCGACGCGTTAACCGCGCGAGCGCCAGCACGTCGAGCCGAATCTCGCCGACGATGTCGTCCTCCGGGAGCTCGGCATAACGCCCGTTGTTGGCGAAGCCGGCGTTGTTAACCAAAAGGTCGCAGCGCGGGATCGCGGCGGTGAGCTCGGCGATGCTTTCATCGAGGGTAAGGTCGACGGCGACGCACGTTACCGCAACGCCGTGTTTCTCGCGAATATCGGCGGCGATGAACTCGAGACGTTCGCGCGATCGCGCAACGAGCGCGCAATCGTAGCCCTCTGCGGCCAGAATGCGGGCGAATTCCAAGCCGATGCCGCCGGAAGCGCCGGTAATCAGCGCGAGCGGACGAGCGCTCACGGCAATGTCGCGCGCAGAAACTCCAGCGATAAGCCCCAA
The DNA here is from genome assembly GCA_021807645.1 of bacterium. Classification (GTDB taxonomy): domain Bacteria; phylum Vulcanimicrobiota; class Vulcanimicrobiia; order Vulcanimicrobiales; family Vulcanimicrobiaceae; genus JABEUX01. The sequence continues at coordinate 3,753 of JAKBCP010000114.1, read as the reverse complement.
GCTTCTTCGGCCACCGCACCACGATACGATTCACGATCGCGCGACGCAAACCCGTGCCCGGCATCGGGATAGAGATGCATCGAGAACTTCTTCTTCGCTTCCGAGAGTGCGCGAACTAAGCGCCCGTGTTCCACCGGCGTAATGCCGGCATCGTCGGCGCCGTAATGCAGCATCAGCGGAGCGCGCAATTCGCCGACGCGCCCGACCAAGATCGGACGCCCGAGGCTCGGTTCGTCGGGGGCGATGCCGCCGCCGTAGAAGGCGACCGCCGCACCGATTCGCTCGGGAAACTCCAGCGCGCTGAGAAATGCGAGCCGACCGCCCATGCAGAAGCCGAGCGCGCCGAGCGGCGCCTTCACGACGTCATGGCGCGCATCGAGCCACGCGATCGCTGCGCGAATGTACGCGAGCCAATCGGCATCGCTACGCCCCTGCAACATCGGGCGAATGTTTTCAAAGTCGTCGTAGGCGAAGGTCCGCCCGTCAAAAAAATCGGGGGCGATTGCAAGAAATCCGGCTCGCGCGAGGCGATCGCACTCAGACGCAATATAGTTATTGACGCCGAATGCTTCCTGGTAGAGCAGCACCGCGCGGTGCGGCCCGGGCGATTCGGGGAGCGCGACGTACGCGCGACGCTCGCCATAGGTAATAAACGCGCCGTGTAGGTTATCCATGTTTGTCGAGTCCTCCCTGAAGAGCCATCATCGCCGCGCCGACCTGCCCGGCATCGTTTCCAAGTCGTGCGATTTCGATTCGCGTCGTTCCTTTCGGCGCCATCGTCGTTAGGTCGTCGACGCGCGAACGGACCGCATCGAGCATGTAATCGCCGGCGCTCGACACGCCGCCTCCTAGCGCGATCAACTCGGGATTCGTGAACGCGATCACGTTTGCCAATCCAAGCGCAAGGTCGCTTGTATAATTCTTCCATGCCGCCAATGCGTGGAGATCGCCGGCTTGCGCTGCCTTACGGATTTTTTTCGAGCCGAGCTTCCCCTTATCGGGGTCGAGCAGAAAGCTCCGCGGGAAAGAGGGCGCTACCGCCATTGCGTGCCGTATCAACCCGGTTCCCGAAGCCTGCGCCTCCATGCACCCGATCTTCCCGCAACCGCAAATGAACCCGGTCTCGGGGCGAATTTGATGGTGCCCGATCTCCCCGGCTGCAAAGCCGTGCCCGAGCACCAACTCCCCGTCGGCGACGATCCCGCCGCCGATCCCGGTACCCAGCGTCAGCATAACGAAGTCGCTTGCGCCCTTTCCGGTACCGAAATGATATTCACCCAGCGTTGCGCAGCGCGCGTCATTCCCGACGAAGACTTGCATACCGAGCGCCTCGCGAAGGCGTTTCCCCAGCGGAACGCCGTTCCAGCCGAAATTTGGACTGTAGCGCACCGAGCCGTCGTGCAAATCGATGTTGCCGGGGGAGCCGATACCGATCGCCTCGACCTTGGAGGGCGCCGCGCTCCTTGCCGCATTGGTCACCTCGACAACCACCGCGACCACTCGCTCGAACGTAAGATCGCTCAGGTCGCGTTCGTGCTGGCTGTGAATCGTGCCGTCGTCGGTGACGACGCCGGCGGTGACGTGCGATCCACCCAGATCGATTCCGATTGCAGTTTTCATAGCTTCGGCCCAGTATTCCTCAGCGGCAAAGGCCAGCCCCGCCGGGCTGGTCGAATCACTACCGGATGGAAACGATCGATCTCACGCGACTGCGTGCATATACCAAAGAGACCGGGCAGCCCACGCACCCGGAGATGCTCGACACCCGTCCCATGGAGCACGTAACGAAAATCGAGATCGACGAGGAGCATATTACCGTCGAATTCGACGAACGCACGACGCGCTACTATAACGCGAACGAAATCGTCAAGCGCGAATGGGTATACAAATATAACGACGATGCCGCATTCGTCCGCGCGATCGCCGGCGTTATCGATCTCGCGCGCAAACACCTCAAAGACATGCCGGAGAACATCGCCTGCCCGCCCGGGTGCGCCGAGTGCTGCAGCGGCTACGAGCCTTTCGTAACTCGCGCCGATGTCGAGCGGCTCGCCGAGCATCTCGACATGAGCGTCGCCGACGTGATGCGCGAATATATCATCGAGCGGCGCTCCGCCGACGGCTACCATCTCGGATGGGTTCGCAAAATCACCGAAGAGGTGAGCGACCGCTGCGTTTTCCTCAAGGGAACCAAGAGCGGCCGATATTACTGCGGCGTCTACGAAGGGCGCCCGGGCGATTGCCGCGAGTTCTCGCCGATCGGTTGCGAGGATGTTGACGACACGATTTCGCGTCGGTCGAAGTTCGAACCCGGAACGCCGTTCCAGCCGAAAAAACGCAGCGCGCGCCGTACGCGCCGCTAAGCCACTCTGCCGCACGTTACCAACAGGAGGCCGATCTATGCGCCGCTATCTTTCGCTTCTCTCGCCGCTCTTCGCATGTGCTCTCATCGCGGCAGCGCCAATGCCCTTACCGGCACTTCACTGGCGATTTATCGGCCCCTTACGCGGTGGACGCACCGTCGCCGTCAGCGGCGTGCGACAGCAACCCAATACGTTCTATATGGCCTCGGTCAACGGCGGCGTATGGAAAAGCACGAACGCCGCGCGCACCTGGAGCCCGATCTTCGATGCCGAATCGAGCGGATCGGTCGGAGCGCTCGCAGTCGCGCCGAGCGACCCGAATATTCTCTATGTCGGCAGCGGTGAAGGGCTGCGCCGCCCCGATCTCGCCGTCGGCAACGGCGTCTATCGCTCCGACGAGGCCGGCAAGACGTGGCAACACCTCGGCTTACGCTCCGGGCAACAGATCCAGCACATCGCCGTCGATCCGCGCAACCCGGAGCGATTGTTCGTCGCCGTCCTCGGGCATCCGTACGGTCCCAACGCGCAACGCGGGCTCTATCGCAGCGTCGATGGCGGCAAACACTTTACCCGCGTGCTCGGCGGAGGCCCCGATCTCGGCGCCGTCGACGTGCGCATCGATCCGACGAATCCGCAGATCGTCTATGCTGCGCTCTGGGCATCGCGAAACGGCCCGTGGATGCTGCAAGCGGTCTACGAACATCCGCATCAAGACGGACTCTTCAAATCGACCGATGGTGGAACGACGTGGACGAAACTCACCGACGGCTTGCCGAAACGCGTCGGAAGAATCGGCATCGCGATCGCGCCGTCGAACCCCGATCGCGTCTACGCCGTCGTCGCGCGCGGTTATGCATGCGGCATCTATCGCTCCGATAACGCCGGGGCGAGTTGGGCGCTCACCGACTCCGAGAATCGCGTCTGCGGACGCACCGAAGATTTCGCCGAGATGGCGGTCGATCCACGGAACGAGAATATCGTTTATTCCGTCAATACCTCGACGTGGCGCTCGCGCGACGGCGGCAAACGTTGGACGGCGATGAAGGGTGCTCCGGGCGGCGACGATTACCACACTGTCTGGATCGATCCGCTCGACCCGACGCATATCATTCTCGGCGCAGACCAAGGCGCAACCGTTTCGGTCGACGGCGGCAAAACCTGGAGTTCGTGGTACAACCAGCCGACCGCGGAGATGTATCACGTCAATGTCAGCGCAGGGTATCCGTACTGGGTCTGCGGCGGCCAGCAGGAATCGGGTTCGGCCTGCGTGCGCAGTTACGGGCCGTGGGGCGAGATCACCATGCGTGATTGGATGACGGCGGGCGCCCAAGAATACGGATACGTCGTGCCCGATCCCCTACACCCGCATCGTTTCTTCGGTGGAAAGCTC
>JAKBCP010000113.1 GCA_021807645.1 bacterium | reverse complement strand
TCGAAAGCCGTTCTCTCCGATCAAACCGTCGCCGATGTGCCAATGACGATCGCGATTCCCGCCGAGCGGAATCTGCGTGTCGTTGAGGTGAAACATCCGCAACCGATCGAACCCAATCGTTTTCTCGATCGCTTCGACGAAGCGAGCCACGTCGTCTTTGGTGTCGATCTTATACCCTGCGGCCCAAGCATGCGCGGTGTCTATGCAGATGCCCAACTGCGGGTGATCGACGGCGCGCAAGAACGAACCGAGTTCGTCGAGCGTTCCGCCCGCGAGCGCTCCGGCGCCCGCCGAATTTTCGAGCACCAACGTGACCGACGGCGGAATCTCACGCAACGCCTCTTCCAGCGCCGCGACGATTGCAGCAAAGCCGGCCTCGCGGTCGCGCTTGCCGTAGGAACCGAGGTGCGTGTTGACGAGCGCGATTCCCGCGAGCGCAGCGACGCGAAGATCGTGCTTGAGCAGATTCAGCGACCCGCTGAATATTTTTGGGTCTTCGCTAGCGAGATTGATCAGATAGGGCGTATGCGTGACGGCAGGATCGAGATTGTTACGAGCCCGCAAGGCTGCAAAGGTTGCGAGTGCTTCGATTTTCGGAGTCGCCTGACGATAGGCGCGCGGATTGCTCGTGAAAACCTGCATCGTCGTGCAGCCGAGCGCGACGGAGCGATTCACTGCGGCCTCATAGCCGTCGGCAAGCCGCATGTGGAGGCCGAATCGCATGCTATCCTTCCTTGCGCGCGAGATACAGATATTGCATGTAGGCGTGCTGGAAGCTCCCGATATCGGGGCCGAGCTGCTCCTTGAAGAGACGCTCTAACGTCGCGATGTAGCGGCGGACCTGTTCCTCCGCGATACCGGCATGCTGCAAACGAACGCGCTCTTCTTCGAAGAACGTCGCTCGCGTCGTCACCAACCGCCATTGCAATACGCGCAAGGACTGCCCAACGAACGGGGCCGCATAGAATTCGCGAAAGCCGCCGACGAGCGTGCCGGCGAGCGGATGGATATCGATCTCTCGTGCCGCTTCATCGCAGAGCGGACGAACCGGAGAGCCCGAAAGCGCGTGCTTCCACCAAATCGCAATCCGTCCACCAGGCTTGAGAATGCGATAGGCTTCGGCGAGGGCCTTGGCGCGATCGAACAAATGGAAGCCTTGCGCGCAAAGATAAGCATCGAAGCTCGCGGCATCAACGGGCAACGCGGTAACGTCTCCGAGGCGCCAGGTAGCGGAAGGATGCAGTCGGCGAGCGCGATCGAGCACCTCGGCATGAAGGTCGATCCCGGTGACCGAAGCGCCGTTATCGATCAACGGAGCGCTCGCGTCGCCCTCCCCGCAGGCTGCGTCGAGAATTTTTCCACGAATCGGAAGACCGAACTCCACTAAGGCGTCGTAGAGCGAGGTCGAATAGGCGAGCGGCCGCGCCGGAGCGTCGTTCTCGACCGTCATCGATCCGTCTCGCTCGCTCGGCCGGGTTCGGCGAGGCTCGGCTCCGCGCTCGTTTCCGCATTCGGCTCGGCATCTCCGGCGATAAGCGGCAGAGCGAGTTCCCGCGGACGCTCGACCTCCACCTCGAGATCGGGTAGATCTTCCAGCGAATTCAGCCCAAACGATTCCAGGAACAGCGACGTCGTTTTATATTGCATCGGGCGCCCGACCACTTCTTTGCGGCCCGCCTCGCAGATGAGCGAGCGATCCAACAACGTGTTCACGACGCTGTCGGAATTGACGCCGCGAATCGATTCGATCTCACCCTTCGTCACCGGCTGCATCTGCGCGACGATCGCCAAGGTTTCGAGCGCCGGTGACGAGAGCGTCGTTTTCGGGGGAAGTAAGTATTTCTCGACGACCTCTCTTGCAGCAGGCGCCGTGCCGAAACGAAATCCACCCGCGACGTTACGCAAGACGATTCCTCGCCCGTCGTAGCGTTCTGCAAGTTTTACGAGTGCGATATCGACGGCTTTTTCATCGGCATCGACAAATTTCGCGAGGCGACGTTGGTCGAGTGCTTCTCCGGCAACGAACAGCAGCGCTTCGACCAGCGGTTCGATACGCTCGGCAACGGCGCTGAGTTCTTCGCGTTCGTTAGCGGCCTCGGCGAGCGCCTCGGCGATTACGGTGTCGGTACTCATACAGGTGTCGTTTGTCCGTGATGGAGGGCGATGGTGATATCTTCGAAGGCGGACGGCTGCTCGATCCTGATACGATTGCGGCGCATGAGTTCGAGCACGGCGAGGAAGGTGGCAATGATAATCTCGCGAGTCATTCCAAGTTCGTTGCAGAGGGCGGAAAACGTCGTATCGCCGTGCTCGCGCAGGCTCCGAACGATATAATCCATCTGTGCGAGAAGCGATATCCGCTCGCGCGCGATCGTCCGCTTCTCCGGACGCGCGTTCTGTAGCATCGCGAGGAAGGCGCGCGCGAGGCGATCGGCGTCGATGCGATAGCGCTGCTCGAAGTTGCCGGTTGCATCGCCGCCCTCGCGATAGTAGATCGAGCTCGCCTCGGCCTGCCGCGAACGTAGGGCATCGCCGAGCTCGCGATACTTCGAGTAGGCGATCAGGCGACGGCGCAGCCGCTCTTCGACCTCTTCAGGCGACTCTTCGCCTACCTCGGCAAGTTCGGCGGGAATCGCCGGCAACAGGGAACGTGATTTCAAGAAAACGAGCGTTGCTGCGATAACGAGATACTCGGCGGCGACCTCGACGTCGAGGGATTCCATGACACGTACGTAGGCCAGATACTGCTCGGCGACGCTCGAGAGCGATACGGTGGCGATATCGAGCTGCTGCTCTTTTATAAGGCCGAGCAACAAATCAAGCGGCCCGTCGAAGACGTCGAGCCGCACGAGGCATGGGTCGGAGCGCTCCGCGAGCGCACTCTGGTTCAAGAGCTACGCTGCTCCATGGCCGACGCGAGTGCCGGCTCGACTTCGAAACTCCCGATATGCTGCATCGCCGACTCGAGCGCCAAATCGATCAAACGCTTTTCGTTCACGTACTTGAGCATCTTCCGCGCCGCAGCGGCATCGAACCAGCGCGCTTCATCGACCTCATGATCGTGGTTCTGCGGATCTCCCGAGAGGTAACGCATCGAAAAGAACGTCACGCTCTTCTTGTGTTTGGCTTTTCCGACGTAGAACCAGTACGAAATCTCGTTGAGCCGCCCGAGGATCTCACCCCAGCACCCGGTCTCCTCACGGACTTCGCGAATCGCTGCCTGCTCGTTAGACTCCCGATGCTCGACGTGCCCCTTCGGCAACGTCCAGACGCGCGGCGACCCGCGTCCGATGAGCATCGCATCGAAGCCCGCGTCTCGACGACGAAGGAGAACCCCACCTGCGGAGACCTCGTACTTGATGCGCATCGCTGCCCTCATTTTTTGACGATTCGGGAGACTCATGAGGAGCCGCGGAACGGCCCCTTTCACCTCTCAGTATAGCCCCCGGCTCCAAGAAGAGCCTGCCGGAAGGCGCCACCTCTTTTCAGAAAAATACCCTCCCGTGCCCGACCTCCGGCGCAGACGGGCCGCTCGCTCGTCTTGCCATACCCCTAGGGGTAGGAGTATAATGCGCGCATGCCGTTAGGCAGGGAGGTATCCCCATGAACGCATCGAGCACCCCCCGTACGGGGCTGCCAAGCATCGTCATCCTCGGCGCCGGCTTCGCCGGACATACCGCCGCACTCCATCTCTCGCGTCTCGTGCAATCGCACGCTCGCGTAACCGTCGTCGCACCACGCAATCGATTCACGTGGTTTCCTAGCCTCATCTGGGTCGGCACCGGAACGATGTCACCCGATAAAGTTTGGTTCCCGCTCGCCCCGGTCTATGAGAAACTCGGCTTCGATTATATCGACGGCCGAGCGGAGAGCATCCATCCCGACGAACGCTTCGTCGAAGTACGTCGCGCCGATGGAAGCGGAGAAAAAATTCCCTACGATTATCTCGTGAACGCCACCGGGCCGTATCTCAATTTCGAGGGTACGCCGGGACTTGGCCCCAAAGAGGGCAGCACGCAGAGCGTCTGCTCGGTCGAACACGCGCTCGGAGCGCGCGACGCCTACCTTGAAAATGTCGCCCAATTGAGAAAGGGGAGCCGCCGTCGATTTGTGATCGGCGTCGGCCATCCAGGAGCGACCTGCCAAGGCGCGGCGTTCGAATACATTATGAACGTCGATGCCGATCTGCGACGACGCGGCCTGCGCGAACGCGCCGAACTTATTTGGCTCTCGAACGAGCCGGCCGCGGGAGATTTCGGCGTTGACGGCGTCGAGGCACGCATCGGCGGAAAGGTCGTCACCGGCTCGACCGTCATCGACCAACTCTTCAACGAGCGCGGCATCAAACCGATTCTCGCCGCCGGCGTGACCGGTGTCGGGAAGGACGGCATATCCTACGATCGCGTCGGATACGACCCCGCGACCTTAGAATATGATTTTGCGATGCTCATCCCGCAGTTCCGCGGTATTCCGATGAAATACGTCGCGGCCGACGGCAGCGATATTACCGAGAAAATGACCGTTCCAAGCG
>JAKBCP010000112.1 GCA_021807645.1 bacterium | reverse complement strand
TCGTTGGTGCCGGGAGCAGCGCGATGAGCGTTGCGGCCGGCATCGCCGACGGGAAAATCGAGGGGCCGCGTATCTCGGCTGCGGGCGCGGTGATCTGCATGACCGGCGGACACGGCTGGTTTCTCGGACGCCAGGTCGATTCACCGTGGGAGGCGCGCAAGGCGGTGCGCGAACAGTTGCTCGCCGGAGCGACCTGCATCAAATTTATCGCAACCGGCGGCGTGCTTACGCACGGAGCCGTTCCCGGAAACGCGCAACTAACGCCCGACGAACTTCATGCCGGCGTCGATGAAGCGCACCGGCATGGCTTGCGATGCGCGGCGCACGCCATCGGAACCGAAGGTATCAAAAATGCTCTTCGCGCCGGAATCGATTCGATCGAGCACGGACATATGCTCGACGACGAAGCAATCGAACTCTTCAAAAGGAACGACGTCTATCTCGTACCGACGCTCACCGCGCCGACGTGCATACTCGAGCACGCCGAGGATGGTAAACAGCCGGCCTGGGCACTAGAGAAAGCGCGCGTGGTCGCGCGCGAGATGCAGCTAAATATCGCGCGCGCCTATCGCGCCGGCGTGAAAATCGCCGGCGGCTCGGACGCCGGAACGCCCTATAATTTTCACGACCGCTACGCCTACGAGATCGAGTTAATGCATCGCTTATTGGGGATGAGTCCGCAAGAAGCGCTCCACGCTTCGACCGCGGTCGCGTCTGCGTTAGTTGGTCTCACCAGCGGAACGCTCGCACCCGGCGAACCCGCCGACCTGCTCTTTCTCGAACGCGATATCGCCCAGGATCTTGCGACCCTCTATCGTCCGCTTGCGGTACTGAAGGACGGATCGCGGATCTTCGATCGTGCCGGATAGCGCCGAAGACCTGCGGGGGCTGCGGCTCGCGGTCTTGGCGCCGATCGCCTGGCCGGTTCCGCCGCCGGGCTACGGCCCATGGGAGCAGATCTCGTATAACATCGCCGATGGAATGCGAGCGCGCGGCCTCGATGTGACGCTCTTCGCTTCGGGAAATTCGCATTTCGACGGCCGTCTGCGAAGCGTCGTTCCGGTATCGCTCAACGAGGATCGTGCGCTCGACGGTAATGTTTTCGATGCGATGCATATCGGCAAACTGTTCGAGGAGGCCGATCGCTACGATCTCATTCATAACAATTTTGATTGGAAGCCGATGACCTATGCACTGGCACGGCCGACGCCGCCGTTGTTGACAACGATTCATGGTTTTTCGCAACCGCAGATTCTTGCGGCGTATTATGCCTGCGCGCATCGCAGCTTCTTCACTTCGATCAGCGATGCCGACCGCGACCCAGGACTACGATATCTCGGCACAACCTACAATGGTATCGATGCCGCATCGTTTACCTTCCGCTCAGAACCCGGTGAGTATCTTCTTTTTATCGGCCGCTTCCATCCGGAAAAGGGCACGCACCTCGCAATCGAGATTGCGAAGCGCGCCGGTATGCGCATCAAGCTCGCCGGCATTCCGCATGACGAGCGCTACTTCGACGAGCTCGTTGCGCCGCATATCGACGGCGACGCGGTCGAGTACCTCGGCGAGGTGCGTGGTTCGCATCGCGACGAAGTGCTGGGAGGCGCATTGGCGCTCGTGCACATGACGACGCGGCCCGAACGCTTTGGGCTCACGTTAGTCGAGGCGATGGCCTGCGGTACGCCCGTGCTCGGAGCGCGGATGGGCTCGATTCCCGAGATCGTCGTCGACGGGCTCACCGGGATCCTCTGCAACGATATCGAGGCGGCGGTCGACGCGGTTCCTCAACTCTCGTCGATCGATCGCGCCGCCTGTCGCGAACACGTCGAGAAGAACTTCAGCATCGAACGCATGGTCGACCGTTACCTCGACGCCTATCGCATCGCGCTTCGCGAGCGCTTGCCCGGCGCGCCGAGCGCGTCGGAGACGGCGGCACGCGAGCACGACTGGTGGGATCGTCCGATGGCATTCACCGATATTCCGGAGCGCCCGCGCTCGCTGCGTTTTTCCGAGTAGCAGCGCCCTTGTCGTCCTGAGGAGCAGCGCCCTTGTCATCCCGAGTAGCCCACGAAGTGGGCGTATCGAGGGAAAGCACGCAGTTGCATGCGCGCCTCGATACGGGCGCTAAAGCGCCCTACTCGGCGTGACAACGTGTGCTACGCGGCGTGACAACGTGTGCTACGCAGCGTGACAACGATGTGCTACGCAGCGTGACAACGATGTGCCCTATTGGGCGAAGCCACGTGGGCGCTGCGTCGGGGCTACGGAAGCCACCGCAAGCGTCCATGGGCGCTACGCGCGCGTTTCATTGCAGCCTCATCGACGGGTCCATCGACGATCGCCGTCACGTGCCCCATTTTGCGTCGCGCGACGGCATGATGCTTACCGTACATGTGTAGCACGATACTGGGATCGGCGAGCATCTCGTCGACCCCGCCCAGCGAATCTCCCTTGCCGGCGCCGAGGATGTTGAGCATAATCGCGTTGGCGAACAGGCGCGGCGGCGAGAGCGGAAGTTCGCAGATCGCGCGGACGTGCTGTTCGTACTGCGAGCACGGCGTAACGTCGATTGTGTAATGCCCACTATTATGCGGACGCGGCGCGATCTCGTTCACGAGCAGGTCGTTGCGTTCGTTGAGGAAGAACTCGACGCAATACGTTCCGACGATGCCGAGTTTGCGGCCGATCGTCGCCGCCATTTCGGCGGCGCGCGCAGCTAAATCCGCCTTGATTCGCGCCGGCGCAATCGTCATCGAAAGAATCCCCTGGTCGTGAGTGTTCTCGGCAACGGGATAGGCGACAACCTGATCCTGCGCGTTGCGCGTTGCGATGACGGAGAGTTCTTTTACGAAGTAAATCAGGCGTTCGAAAATCATCGTCGCCCCTTTGCCGGCGGCAAATGCCGCTTGCGCCGCCTCGAGTGAATCGACGCGCCACTGCCCTTTCCCGTCGTAGCCGCCACGCACCGTCTTCATGATCGCGGGAAAGCCGACCATCATCGCCGCCTCCGAGAGGTCGCTGATGCGCTCGATTTTAGCGAAGTCGGCGGTGGGAATTCCGCATTCGCGAACGAACGACTTTTCGAGAAGACGATCCTGCGTTATCCGCAGGACGGAGCTTCCCGGCGTCACCCGAAAACCGGCGGTTTCGAGAAATTCAATCGATGCAATCGAGATATTCTCGAACTCGAAGGTGACGATATCGCTCTTCTTCCCCAACTCTTCGATCGCTGCAAGATCGTCGTAGGAAGCAACGATTTGTTCGTCGGCGACCTGGCCGCAGGGCGAATGTTCCTGCGGATCGAGCACCGTTACGTGGTAACCCATGCGCTTGGCGTCGAGCGCGAACATTCGGCCGAGCTGGCCGCCGCCGATAACCCCCAGACGATGCATCATTGCGGCGTACTCGCCGCCGCATCGCCATGCATGCGCGTAACGTAGGCGCGTAACGCCTCGGCGACGCGTGCGTCGTGCAGCGCCACCATCCGCGCGGCGAAGAGCGCCGCGTTGACGGCTCCGCCGATCGCCATCGTTGCGACCGGCACGCCCGGCGGCATCTGCACGATCGACAGGAGCGAATCGATCCCGCGCAGCGCTTTGGACTGCACCGGGACGCCGACGACCGGAAGCAGGGTCTTCGCGGCGATCATTCCGGGCAGATGAGCGGCCCCGCCGGCCCCGGCGATAATGGCGCGGAGCCCGCGGCCGGCTGCGGCGGCGGCGTACGAAAACATTTCATCGGGCATACGATGAGCGGAGAGTACCTGCATTTCGCAGGGGATATGCAGTGCGACGAGCGTATCGTGTGCGGGAAGCATCGTCTCCCAATCGGATCGACTCCCCATGACGATACCGACGAGCGGCGGCGGGCTATCCATATAGCGCAGGCGTTTCGCGCCGAACCGGGGCGCGACCTCGCAGCGATGCGCTGCGAATGGAGGGAATGAACCGATGGAGAGATTTCGGCTCGGCGTGAATTATTGGCCCGCCCGCAGCGCGATGTACGCCTGGGAGCGCTTCGAGGCTGCCGATTGGCGTGCCGACATGAAGCGCATCGCCGCCCTCGGCTTGGAGGTCGTGCGCTTTTTCCTACGTTGGGAGAGCTTTCAGCCGCAGATCGATCGGATCGACGAAAGCGCACTCGCTCGTTTCGACGAGGCGATGGATGCAATCGAGGCCGCCGGGCTGCTCGCCATGCCGACGCTCTTCTGCGGTCACATGAGCGGCGTCAATTGGCTCCCGGCTTGGAGCCTCGATTCGAAAACGCCGCACGGGCGCTTTCGTACGATGACGCTCGCCGGCGAGTCCCCGTACGGTATCGGAGATTTCTACGCCGACCCAAGATTGATCGAGGCACAGCGGCTCTTCGCCCGCTCGATCGCCGAGCGCGCCCGCGGCCGTCGCGCGCTTTGGTGCTGGGATCTCGGCAACGAGTTCTCCAACCTGCGCGAACCGCAGCAACCCGAGGATGCGGCGCGATGGAGCGGCGCGCTCTCGGCAATTCTTGCCGAAGGCTCCGGAGTAAGCGTCACCGGC
>JAKBCP010000111.1 GCA_021807645.1 bacterium | reverse complement strand
TCGTCGGCGCAGGCCGGAGCGTAGAGCAGCATCGCCGCGACGACGAAGAGTAAGCCGCCGCCGAGCGCGAGCAGCGAGCGCACGAGATCGGCGCGGTGGGTCGCGATACCGGCGACGTAGAGCAGGATCGTCGCGACGTACGCCACCGCGGCGTAACTCGGCCGATAGATGCCGAACGCACCGAGCAGCAGAACGAGGATCGACGGAACCGCGAGCGCCGCGATGCCGACGAGTACGCGATTCGTCCCGGGATAGAGCGGAATCGGGGTCGCGGTTCCTAAGCGCATGCCGTCGGCGGCGATCGCTTTCGCCAAGCGATGGACGATCTCGAGGTTGGTCGCTTCGATGCTGCGTTGCTTATCGCGATGGGGATATGGGTGCAGGTAGATCACGCGAATGTTTCGTTCGCGTACCCCCAGCATAAAACGATCGATCAACGCCGGAACGCTCAACCGGTCGAGTTCGGTCTTCGCCACCGTTTGCACCCGCACCGTGCGCCCGGGAATCAATTCGGCGAGTGCATTGTTGCCTTTTTGCAGCTGGCTGGGATCGTAGACTTCAATCGTGCCGAAATTAAAATCGTGCGAGCGAAAGAGTTCGGCGGCATCTTTCTCGTGATCGGGATATCCGAAGACTTGATTCTTCAGCCCGAAGAAAATAAGGGTCGATACCTTCGGATCGAGCGCCAAGATGCCGTTGAGCTCGGCATTCATCTGCGGGGCTTTGAAGCGCTCGTCGTTCTGCAAGCGCGGAATCAGCAGCAGGCCAAGCCGTTTCGCGAGCAAGATCTCCGAGGTGGGGATGCCCAGCCCGATCCCGTTGAAGTAATCGATCTGGGTGTGCACTTCGATCAGCCAGGGCCGCCGCGCGCGCAGAATACGAATCGATTTCGGCATGAAATGCAGCGGCAGTTGAACGCGCAGGCGATCGTAGGTGCTCTTGCGCCCGATCGCGAGGTAGACGGCGCGACTCGCGATCTTCCTTTCGCGCGCGAGGCGCGCGAGCAGCGGGTCGGCGATCGGCGCGAGCCGCGCGCCGTTGAGGATCTGCGCGCCGGTCATCACCGTCGTCGAGCCGTCGTTGCCGAGATTTGAACCGAGTTGCTCGCTCACCGCAAGCGAGGTGAGCCCCGCCCGGCGCAGCGCGATTAAAAAGGCGTCGGCTCGATAATCGAAGGAGCGGGCGAGTTGCGCGAAGTCGCTGTAATCCATCGCGATCTCGACCCGTCGCGCATGGATCTCGGTCCGGATGCGGAGGACGGCGACGACGCAGCAAGCGAGGAGGGCGACGAGCAGGATGCCCGCGGCAAAGCGCGTGTTTTTCTGAAGAAGTTGCACGGCCGCTGCCTTCGTCCGCGCCGCCCGGAATGCCCGCTACGCCTGCCAGTGCGGCGCGCGCTTTTCGAGGAACGCGCCGATGCCTTCGACGGCGTCGGCGGCGCGCGCGTTGCGTACCATCACCTGCTTCGTATAGGCGTAGGCCTCGTGCTGCGGCAGGTCGATCTGCTCGTAGAAGGCGGATTTCCCGGTCGCGACCGTCCTACGCGCGGAGCGAGCGATCCGTTCGGCGAGCGCGAGCGCCTCGGCATGGACGTTCTCGGCGGCGACGACGCGATTGACCAGCCCCCATTCCAGCGCGCGCGCGGCGTCGATCGGCTCGCCGAGCAGCAACATCTCCATCGCCGCCTTGCGCCCGATCGCGCGCGTCAACGCGACCATCGGCGTGCTGCAGAAGAGCCCGATCTTGACGCCCGGCGTCGCGAAGACCGAGCGCTCGGAGGCGACTGCCAAATCGCAACTTGCAACGAGCTGGCAACCCGCCGCAGTCGCGATGCCGTCGACCTCGGCGATCGTCGGTGCTTCGATGCGCTGCAACGTCTCCATCAACTCGACGCAGACATCGAAAATCTCATCCATCTCGGCGTCGCCCGCATCGGCGATCTCGCGCAGATCGTGTCCGGCGCTAAACGCCGGCCCCTCGCCGCGCACGATGACGGCGCGAGCGTGTGGATCGGCGGCGGCTTCGTCGAGCGCGGCGATCAGCGCGCGCATCATCGCCCGCGAGAGTGCATTGCGTTTGCCGGCGTTCGCCATCGTTATGACTGCGGCGCTGCCTTCGCGCTCGCTCCGCACCAGGGCCGAATCCGTCATTTCATCCTCACTTCTTCCAGAGCCGTCGTGGGAGCGCTTCGGCGCAGGAATGCCGCCGCCCCCGTCGCACGTCCGCCCTTATAACCAAGGGCTTGTTTGGGAGAGTGCAACGATGACGTGTACGAACTGCGGAAGCGCATACGGCCCCGAAAGTAGCTTTTGCCCCTCGTGCGGGGCGGCGCTCGCCGCCGGCGCGAGGCCGGTTCTCGCCGTAAACGCGCAAAGCGAGAGGACGGCGGCGATGCTCTGCCACCTCACCGCGCTCGCCGGTGTCATTATTCCGTTCGGCAACCTTCTCGGGCCGCTCATCGTATGGCTGGTCAAACGCGACGAATCCTCACTCGTCGATCGCGAAGGGAAAGAATCGCTGAACTTCCAGATATCGATGTCGATCTACGCGATCGTCTCTTCGCTCCTCATTTTGCTCTTGATCGGGATTCCGATGCTCGTCATCGTTGGACTGGTCGATATCATTCTTACGATCGTGGCAAGCGTGAAGACCGCGAACGGCGAGAGCTACACCTATCCGCTTACGATTCGATTTCTTCGCTAACTCCGAAGCCCGATGCCGTGCGGCCGCAATAGCGGCCTTCCGCGAGCAGTAGATGAACGAGGATTCGCGCGAAATGCTATCCGCAAGAGAAATGGTGGGCGATGACGGGCTCGAACCGCCGACATCCTCCGTGTAAAGGAGGCGCTCTCCCAGCTGAGCTAATCGCCCACGTTCGCGCGTGCCTTCGCGAAGAGCATTGCCCGCACCCCTACCAGCACGCGGATCGCGATCGCGCCGGCGAGGACGGCAAGCACGACACCGAGCCACGGCGCGAGAAACGCCGTTACCGAGAGACCGAGCGCGGCGATATCCTCCAGCAGCGAGACGATCGGGTTCCCGAATCCGCCGGTAAAGCTCGTCGATACGCCGCGTCCGCTCGCGGCGGCGGCGTGAATACCCAACGCGTTGAGCGCGCCGAGAACGACGAGCGATGCGAGCGCGGGGCCCGGCAGCCCGTGCAGCGAGCCCGCGACGAGTATCGCCGCCACCGCCGGTTTGAGCACGCTCTGCGCGACGTGGAGGGTGTGATCGAGCAGCGGCACTTTATCGGCGAGCAATTCAACGGCGGCGAGCACGAGTAACGTCACCGTCACCGGCCACGAATCGAGCCACGCCAGATCGGCGGGCGGGTGGAACCAGCCTGCATGCACGGCGAGCGATGCAACGGCGAGTGCGAAGAGTGCGCGCAGCCCCGCCGCACTGCTCAACGCGTAGGCGACGGCGTACTGCATTACGGTCGCGTACGGGCGCGAGCGACGAGTTGAGCGAGCAACGCGTGCATCGCGGCCTGCAATTGCGGATCGCGCGAAAGCTCGCCGATCCGCCGCACCTGCGCTCCCGAAACGCGGATATTCGGGGTGAGCCCGCGCTTATTGATATCGCGATGCAGCGGCGTCAGATAGTGCGCGGTGGTGATCTTTAGCGCCGCGCCGTCGCGGAGCGGATCGAGTTCCTGCATCACGCCTTTCCCGAAGGTTTGCGTGCCGATGAGCTCGGCGGCGCGGTCGTCTTGGAGCGCACCCGCGGTGATCTCCGATGCCGAGGCGGTATTGCCGTTCACTAAGACGATCGTCGGGATATGCAGCGGCGCATCGTTCTCGCCGTGGATCGTCGCCGGCGCGCGATCGCGCCGTTCGATCACCATCAACGGTTGGCGCCCGAGAAAATCGGAGGCGATCGAGACCGCCGAGGATACGAAACCGCCGCCGTCGTTACGCAGATCGAAGACGAGTCCGCGCGCGCCTGCTGCGACGAGCCGGTGCAGAGCATCGCCGAACTCTTCGGGCGTCGCTTCGCCGAATGCAGTCACCGCAATGTAGCCGATCCGATCGGGCAGCATCCGTCCGGTCACCGTCGGCGGGCGGTAGAGTGCGCGATCGAGCGTCAGCGTGCGCGCGCGTTCGCCGCTCCGTTCGATCGTCATCGAGACGGGGGTTCCGACTTTGCCGGAAAAAAGATGCGCTGCAGCGGCGCGGCCGAGATCGTGCGTGCTCTTCCCGTCGATGCTCGTCAGCAGATCGCCGACACGAACGTCGGCATGGTCGGCGGGCGTATCGGGAACGACGTAATCGACGACGATCCCCGCGTGCGAACGGCGAACCTCGAGCCCGACGCCGACGGTCCGTTTCGGATCGAGCTCGTGTTGGAACGCGAGCATCTGCTGCGGGTCCCAGAAAACCGTATACGGGTCGTGAAAGGCCGCCGCCATCGCCCGAATCGCCGCGTAGGCATCCTCGCGCGCATCCTCGTGCGTCAACCCCGCGATCGTCTCGATCTCATCGTCGAGCGTCGCGACGTCGGCTTCCGGGGTCGACGCGGTGGCGGGAAAGAGCGAGAGCACGAC
>JAKBCP010000110.1 GCA_021807645.1 bacterium | reverse complement strand
GCTTCGTCCGACCTCAACAGCAATCAGGATCGCGTCAACCTTCAGGCTGAAGTGAGCCAGTTGCTGCTCGAAGTCAACAGCATCTCGCAGAGCGTCAACTTCAACGGCCAGCCGCTCCTCGATGGTAGCCATGCCGGCTTCCAGCCGCAGGTGCAAGCTGCGTTGAACGTTACCTCGAACTCGGCGCTCTCCACCAACGGAGCGCTCCAAGTCTCGGGCTTCAACTACGGCTTCCTCGCCGCTTCGGCGGTCGCCAACAGCGCGAACTTCTTCACCACGGCAGCCGGCCCCGCGGCCGGTCTTTCGGGTGCGACGGGTTCGACGCTCGACGGCACGATCGAACTCCAGGTGATCAACACCGGCGTCTCGATCGCAGTTCAGGAAACCTTCGTTGCCAGCGCGACCGGCCAGGTCTGCGTCTCGAGCACGCTCTACGGTGCGACCAGCATCGCCGGTGCGTTCGACAACGTCAACGTCACCATCGGCTCGATCAGCTCGCTCGATGTCGGCGTGACCTCGTACGTTAAAGTGACGCAAAACGTCGCTGCGCTGACCAACCCGAACAACCCCGCGTTCAACTTCCAATCGGGAGCGAACGAGGGCGACGTCATCCAAATCGGCATCCAGGCGACGAATACGCAGACGCTGCGCATCTCGAACATCAACCTGGCGCTCTCGGCGGCGAACAACCCGTCGATCGGTTCGGAAGACGCGATCGGTCAGATCGACCAGGCGCTCAACACGATTCTCAATCAGCAGGCACTGCTCGGTGCAGTTGTCGTCCGTCTCAACGAAGATTCGAACAACGACAACATCGCGGCCGTCAACCTGCAGGCTTCGGAATCGTCGATCCGCGACCTCAACGTCGGTCAGGCAACGACGCAGTTCACGAAGCTGCAAGTGCTGGTACAGGTCGGCACCTCGGTGTTGGCACAATCCAACACCAACGCTCAGTCGGTTCTCGGACTCTTCCGCTAAGGCGGAATCCTCGGGTAACCAACCTGAGATCGGGGCTCGCAGACGCGGGCCCCGATTTTTTTCTGTGCATCGAGCTCCGCAGTAAGAGCTCCCCGTAAAGATGCCGAAGAAGAAGAGAGCATGCCCGTTCGGATCAAATCCAAAAAACCGGCGGTAACGCCGCCGGGCGGTTCGCCGCCGCCGACGCCTCCGGCAACCATCGCTCAAACGATCTCTTTGCCGCGTCCGCCCTCCGACGTGCCGCAACTCCCTGCGGGCTTGAGCCTCTGCATGATCGTGAAGAACGAAGAGCGATTCCTTGCGAAATGCCTTCAGAGCATCGCCCCATACGTCGACGAAATTTGCATCGTCGATACCGGCTCGACCGATCGTACCGTCGAGATCGCGAAGGAGTTCGGCGCGAAGGTCGAGTTGCGGGAGTGGCGGAACGATTTTTCGTGGGCGCGCAACGAAGCGATTGCGATGGCCTCGTATCGATGGATATTCATGCTCGATGCGGACGAAGAGTTTCTACCCGGTAGCGAATCCCTGCTTGCACAACTCAAAGAGGTGCCGGCGTTCGATACGGGAGTGTGGGTCCGTTGTTACAACGAATCGAACGACTATCAAGGAACCGGGCAGATGTCGCACTTGTTGATTCGCATCTTCCCCAATCATCCGCGCATCCGCTTCCGCGGCCTCATTCACGAATTTATCACGCTCGATCAGTCGCAATTGGGACTGAAAGCCTCGGCTTCGCCGATCGCCATCAAACATAGCGGCTACCTCAAAGAGATCGTTACGGAGCGCGACAAAGGAGCGCGCAACCTCGCCATCGTGAAAGCGGCGGTGGAACGCGAGCCCGAAGAAGCCTTTCATTGGTTTAACCTCGGGACGACGGCTTTTCTCATCGGCGATTACGAAACCGCGCGCAGCGCCCTCGAGAAAATGATCGAGGTGAATCAAGATCAACCGCGTGGTTTTTTTGCCAACGGGTTATCGGCGCTCGCTGATGTCTATACTGAAAAAATGAACGACCCCGTGAAAGGGGAAGAAGCGGCGCAACTCTGCTTGAAGTTTTCTCCTCATTATGCGAACGGACATTTTGCGCTGGGGAAAGCGCTCGTCGCGCAGAAGCGGCTCGGCGACGCCCGCGAAGCGTTTCAAGCAGCGATCGGCGACGGTGAGTACAATCACTTGCAGTTCGTGGTCGATGACGAAGTTTCGAAGTGGAAAGCCTTTAGCGAGATCGGGGCGACCTACGTCGCCGAGGGGAACGATGAAGCCGCCGTCGAGTGGTTCGAGAAAGGTCTGAAGAATCGCCCTTCAGCGTTGCCGCTGCGTCTCAACCTCGCACGCGCGTACGAACGCCTCAAGCGGATCGATGAAGCGGCGCGAACCTTTGCGGCGGCATTCCGCGACCTACCGTCGGATCAGAGCGCCGTTGACTACGTCAATTTTCTTCTCCGCGCACACCGGGATCGCGAAGCGCTCGATGCGATCCGCGCGGCGATGCCGCTGATCTCTCCGACGGCGCAGTTCCCGGTGCTCATGGCCGGCGCAGCCGTCTGCGAGCGCAACGGTTGGCCGGAGCGCGAGCAGTTCTTACGCGATGCTGCCGAACGCATGCCGGGAGCGGCGCTCGCACTCGATCCCCTCGAAGCGGCGTTCCGCGCTCGCGGCGACCTCGCCGCCGTCGACCGTCTTTACGCCGCCGAGGACGCGACCGAGCCGCTGGAAATCGCCGATTTCCGTCGTCGGGCGAATCGTCTCCTCGCGCAGGGGCGTTTCTCGGAGTCGCGCGCGATGGCGGAGCGCGGGTTAGAGCTGGCGCCCGCCGACGCAGCGCTCGTCCTCGGCGCCGCGCTTGCCTGTTCGGGCATGGGCGATGGGGAGAGTGCGCGGCAATGGGCGCAGAGCGTTCCTCCCGATAGCGGCGAGTACTTTCTCCGCGCGCAGATGATGTTGGCACTCGACGCTCGCAACCGCGGCGCGTTCGATGAAGCGATTGCGGCGACGGAGGCCGTTTTGTCGCAAACCCCGCAGAATATCGAAGCCGTCGTATTGCGCTCCAATCTGTTGCAGCAGGTCGGCCGGGATTCCGAGAGCGAGCAGATGCTTCTTTCCGCACTTCGGTTCGATCCGCAGCGCATCGCCGTCGAGCTCTCGATGCTCTATCTGCGCCAGGAACGCTTTGAAGACGCGCGTCGCATCGCCGACGCCGCGCTCGTTCGATAACGCCGACGTTGCTGTATTCGATCGTCATCCCCGTCTTCAATAAGGCCGCGCTCACGCGCGTCTGTTTGCAGGCGCTCGCCGAAACCTTACCGCGCGAACCGATGGGGGAGGTGATCGTCATCGATAACGGATCGACTGACGACACCGCGACGGTCCTGGCGGAGTTTCCGTGGGTAAAGACGATCGTCAACGAACGCAATCTCGGCTTCGCCGTGGCCAATAACCAGGGGGCGGCTGTTGCCTCGGGGCGCTTCCTCGTTCTCTTGAACAACGATACGAAGGCGCTTCCAGGTTGGCTCGAAGCGATGCTCGCGCATCTCGAAAGCGAGGATGTCGGCGCGGTTGGTGCGCGACTGCTCTTCGGCGACGGCCTGATCCAGCACGCCGGAGTAATCTTTAACGAGGTCCTCAGCGGCGTCAATACGATGGCGCCGACGCATTTCGGTTTTCTCGCGCCGAGCGAGGAGCCGACGGTCTTGAAGCGGCGCGACGTGCAGGCGGTGACCGGCGCCTGTCTTGCGACTCCGCGCGAGCTATACGTTCGTCTTGGCGGGCTCGACGAAGGGTTTTGGAACGGATATGAGGATGTCGATTATTGTTTGAAGATTCGACATGCGGGGCTGCGGATCGTCTACGAGCCCAGGGCGGTGCTCTTTCACTACGAATCGCAATCGGGCTCGCAACGCTTTCGCCGCGTCATGCCGAATATCGCCCGGCTCGAGGGGCGCTGGCGGGACTTCCCGCATATCGACGCGGGGCTCTGGGATTACGAACGGAGCCTGGTCAAGCGAACCGTCGTCATGCCCAACGCGGTGGTCTCGGCACAACTGCTCCCGACGCCGTCGATGCACGTCGTCGTTCACGGCGATAGCCCGCCGGATCTGCGCGCGCGGCTCGAACGGGAGATTCGAAGTGCGCCCGTAAAAATCGAAGAGATCGTCTGGATATCTTCCGATGATGTCGATGCAGCCCGCGCGGCGATGGAGCTGCGCGGAAATCGTTACGCACTCTTCGTCGATGCGCGCGTCGCGCTCGCCCCTTCCTGGTTCGAGCATCTTTCGCGACGCCTCGAGATCCGGTATGACGCGCTTGCGGCGACCGGGGCGCCCGAAGCGATGCTCGGTTTCGATGCCTCGCCGGCGGGCGGCGATGCACGTCTGTTGCTGGTGGCGCTCTGGCGTCTGCCGCAGCACTATCGACTTGCGCCTTTCCCGAGTATCGCGGGCTCGCTGTCGGAGCTTTGCGTGCGCGCCCTCGAACTCGGCCTCGGCGTCGTCGGCATGGACGAGCCCGTGCTCGCCGCGTGCCCTTCGCCTGCCCGCGACGATCTCTTCGAGCGTACCTTTACGCGAACCATAG
>JAKBCP010000109.1 GCA_021807645.1 bacterium | reverse complement strand
GCCCTACTCGGGATGACATTGATGTTGTTGTTAGGCCCTACTCGGGATGACATTGATGTTGTTGTTAGGCCCTACTCGGGATGACATTGATGTTGTTGTTAGGCCCTACTCGGAATGACATTGATACTATTGGGCCTACTTGTGGATGGCGCTACTTCGTCGGCGAGCGGCGCTTGGCGATTGCGTCGATCTCGACGCGCGCCCCGCGCGGCAATGCGGCGACCGCGACGGTCGAACGCGCCGGTTTCGAGGCTCCGAAGACACGCTCGTATTCGGCGTTTACCGCCGCGAAATCATCGATATCGATGAGGTAGATCGTCGTCTTGACGACCTCCTCGGCAGAGAAATTTGCTGCCGTCAACACGGCTTGCAGATTCGCGAGCACCTGTCGCGCCTGCGTTTTGGCATCGCTTCCGACGATCTCGCCGCTCGCCGGGTCGAGAGGAATCTGTCCGCTGCAGAAGAGCTCGTTCCCGGCGAGTATCGCCTGGCTGTATGGGCCGATCGGCGCCGGGGCGCGATTGCTGTGGACGATCTCGCTCACGAGACGTTCGCAGCCTCCGGCGTCATCGTTCCTTTGTAATTCATCGGTGGTTCTTCGATGCCGAAGTTGGTTGCGATCAGCGCGCCGACGCGGGTCATCTCCTCCGCCGTCAGCGCGGGAGCATCCGATGCTGCGGCAAATTCGCGCAGCTGTTCGTGGTTGTAGATATTCGGCAGCACCGTCATCACGCGCGGTTCCGCGAGCAACCACGCGATCGAGGCTTGTGCGAGCGTGCGATCCGAGCGCTCGAGGAAGCGGAGCGTATCGACCTTCTTGACGCCGTTGAGCAGCCACGAACGCGGACGGTGGCGGCGGTGATCGCCTTCGGGGAAAACGGTATCCTCGGTATAGTGTCCTTCGAGCAGACCGCTGGAATGCGGCACGCGAATCATATATCCCGTCGGGCTATCGACCTCTTTCGCCGCTTCGATCTGTCGGTTGCCGGGGAATGTCTCAAGGATGTTCCAAATAATTTGCAAGCTCGTAACGCGGCGATGCGCGGCCTCGATCCCCTCGTAAAGCCAGCCGATCGCCGGGCCGAGTGCGATACCGTAATGGCGAATCTTCCCTTCGGTGCGCAGTTGCTCCATCAATTCGTAGAGCGAGCCGTCGCGAACGTGCTCCAACCGCGCGTTGTGCAGTTGATAGATATCGATGTAATCGGTTTTGAGGCGACGCAGCGACTGTTCGAGCGCGTGCCGTACGAACGCAGGAGAGGTATTTTGCGGCAATTCGCGTTCGCCGCGGTGCGTCGGGTCGGCGTTTTCGAACTCATAGCCGAATTTCGTCGCGATGACGATCTTCTCGCGTCGGCCCGCAAATGCGCGGGCGAGTTGCTCCTCGCTCCGCCCGTTTCCATAGACGTCGGCGGCATCGTACAACGTGATGCCGAGATCGAAAGCCTCGCGCAGGAGCGCATCGGCCTCATCCTCGCTCTTGATGCCCCACCAGGTGGTTCCGGTCGTCCAGAGCCCGAAGCCGACCTCACTGACGCGCAGATCGGTTTGCGGGTACGTACGGTATTTCATTTCCTCTCCTCCGAAGCGGGCATTGGGCGGGTCGAGCGCCAACTCCCGCAATTGTGGATGGGGAGCGGCGCATCGAAGAAGACTTTGCGCGGGTCGGCCGTTGGGTCGCTCGCTACTTTCATCACCCTGAAGAGTTTCGCGTCTTTCCCGAGGTTCGGCCGGGCGAAACGATCGCGCGCTTGCCCGACCGGGCCCCGGAGGATCCCGAACCATTCGAGGATATCCTGCGGGATTTCGAGCGGATCGTCGTTCCGGCGACGACGCATTGGAACCATCCGCGCTTCTTCGCTTATTTTGCGACGAGTGCCGACCCCGCAGCGGTGATGGCGGAGGCGCTCGCGGCGACGCTCGACGTCAAAGCGATGCTCTGGCGCACCTCACCGGCGGCGACCGAACTCGAAACGGCGATGATGATCTGGTTGCGTCGTTTGCTCGGGCTTCCCGAGCAGTTTACCGGTGCGATCTACGATACCGCATCGGTCGCAGGTTTTACGGCACTCGCCGCGGCGCGCGAGGCGCTCGGCCTCGATATCCGCCGCCGTGGTGCGACCGGACGCGATCTTCCGACGCTGCGCATCTACGCGACCGAACACACGCATTCGCATGTCGCGAAGGCGGCGATCGCCCTCGGCATCGGGCACGCCAACGTCGTTGAAGTGCCGTGCGACGAGCGTTTTCGCATGCGCCCGGAGGCGCTGGAGAGCGCGATCCGCCACGACCTGCGCAGCGGAATGCAACCGATGGCGATCGTCGCGACGGTCGGAACGACCTCGACAACCTCCGTCGATCCTATTCCCGGCATCGCCGCCATCGCCCAAACGCACAAAATCTGGCTGCACGTCGATGCCGCATATGCCGGAGCTGCCGGAATATTGCCCGAATACGAGTGGTTGATGGAGGGTTGCGATCAAGCCGATTCACTCGTACTCAATCCGCACAAATGGCTCTTCGTGCCGATGGATTGCTCGGTGCTCTTCGTTCGCGATATCGACCAACTCCGTCGTACGTTCTCGCTTGTCCCTGAATATCTACAATCCGGCGACGATGGCGTCACGAATTATATGGATTACGGCATTCAGTTGGGGCGGCGCTTCCGCGCGTTGAAGCTCTGGTTCGTTTTTCGTGCTATCGGCGCGCGTCGCATGCGCGAGACGTTGCGCGGGCACGTTGCGATGGCCGCAGCGTTCGCGGCGTGGGTGGCGGCCGAACCAGGTTGGGAGGTCATGGCGCCGCATCCGCTCTCGGTCGTCTGCTTCCGACACGCCCCGTCGGGAATCGCCGGCGAGCGTCTCAACGCGCATAACGCCTCATTACTTGCGGCGGTGAACGCAACCGGCGAGGTCTTCCTTTCGCATACAGTCCTCAACGGCGACTACGTGCTACGCCTCGCGATCGGAAACCAACGGAGTGCGCTCGAGGATGTCGATGCTGCATGGACGGTGTTGCGCCGCTGCGCAGATTCGTTGGAGGCAATAGAGCGGTGAAAATTCTACTCGTCGAAGACAGCCAGACCGACGCCGCACTGGTGCAACGCTACCTCCGCGACGATCGAGATCCGCACGAAGTTCGGGTGGTTCGCCGCTTTGTCGATTTCGCGGCAGTCGTCGATAGCGGTAACTGGGATATCGTTTTGCTTGACATGACCCTCCCCGACGGTGAGGGGCTCGATCTCTACCGGCGCGCCCGCGAAGTTGCACCGACCGTGCCGATCGTCATCCTCAGCGCTCGAGCCGACGAGGAACTCGCGCTCGCTGCGGTCGCGGCCGGCGCGCAGGATTATTTGCTCAAAGGGCACGTCGACAACGTCACCTTGAAGCGGGCGTTGCGCTATGCCGTTGAACGGGACCGGATGCAACGGCGACTCGAGAACGGCCTCGCCGAACTCGAACGTCAACGGGCGAACGTCATTCGCTTGAACGCCCAGAAAAACGAATTGATCGCAACGCTCGCCCACGATATTCGTGGACCGCTAACCGCGATCGTCGGATTCGGAGAGATGCTCGCCGACGGAAGCCTGGAACGCGACGAGTCGATAAAAGCCGCCGAGACGATCGTTCGGAACGGACAGCGTCTGGCAACCCTCAGCGACGACGTCGTCGCGCTCTCGCGTATCGAGTTGGGCGAGTTGGAGTTGGATATCGAGCAATTCGATTTCGCCGCGCTCGTCGCCGAGGAAGTGGAAGGTCGCCTCACACAGCGCCCGATCCGCTTCATGTGCGATATCGACGATACGATGATCCTGGGCGATAAGCGTCGCTTGCGCCAATCGATCGACAATCTTCTCGGCAACGCGGTGAAATATTCGCCGAGCGATACGCCGATTCTGGTGACCTTGCACGGGAACGCGAGTTCGCTCACGTTAGATATTAGCGACCAAGGCATCGGTATTCCGGAAAACGAGTTGGCGAAGGTGTTCGACCGCTTTGCGCGCGGGAGCAATGCCCGGAAAGCAAAGATCGCCGGCACGGGGCTTGGGCTCTTCTTGGTGCGAACGTTTATCGAGCGCCACGGCGGACATATCTCGGTGCGCAGCACGCTCGATATCGGCAGCACGTTTAGTATCGTATTGCCGCGAAGCGGCGCCGGCTTAAGCGTGCGAGGCGTCATCGTTCTTGCGATCGATCGCAGCGTTCGTGAGGGCGCTGCATACGAGCTGCGGACCCGCGGCATTCGCGTGCGCGAGTTGACCGCTGCCGATGAACTCGCAACGCTCGATCCGGCTGCTGTACCGTTCGCGATCTTCGTCGACGCGCGGATCGCCGACGGCGACCGCCTGCGGGCAATGCTTCCGCCGAGCATTCAGAGCATCCCGATCGTCGAGATTCCCCCGCACTTTCTCGGCGACGAGCTCATCGCCGCGATACGCGAGAACGCCGAGTAGCGGGAGAGTTGTCATCCCGAGTAGCGGGAGAGTTGTCATCCCGAGTAGCGGGAGAGTTGTCATCCCGAGTAGCGGGAGAGTTGTCATCCCGAGTAGCGGGAGAGTTG
>JAKBCP010000108.1 GCA_021807645.1 bacterium | reverse complement strand
AGGCTTTCCGATATCCCGAGAGCACGCGAATATCATCCGGTAATTCGTCGAACAGCAAGTTGTGCATCTGCGAGTGGGAATCGTTGACCAAGACATCGCACGGCTCGGCGAGACGCGCTCCTTCGATGGCGGCGCGAACTTCGCGCGACATCCACCGGCGGTAGATCGGATACTCGGTAACGTTTTTCGGATCGCACTGATCCCAGGAACAGATGCCTGCAGTGCCTTCCATATCGCACGATAGATAGAGTTTCATTATCGGCGGGCTTCGTGGGGGCGTCCCTCGGAGGCCTGCACAGGCCTCGAAGCAGAGGCGTTGGAATGAACCGCGCATGAACGAATCGGTATCGCCCCGGGCCGTCGGCGCTCTCCTGTGTGCGCTCGTTGCGTTGCTAGGAATCCTCTTTCTTCCCCGACGCGCCGCCGCGATACCCGTCTTTGCCAACGGCCAAGGCGGAGCGAACTGTGCGCTCTGCCATACCGTCGTTCCGCGACTCAACGGGTACGGCCGTTACGTCCTCGCAACCAATTTTTCGCGCGGCCTCAACCGGCATCTTCAGATGATGCAAAATCGCTCGCTTCCCGTCGCTCTCGAAGCGACTGCAAACGCCTCGCACCCGGCTCCGAGCGGGCTGCCGACGCTCTCGAGTTCGTTGGTTCAGTGGCTCTCGGCCGGATTTCTCGGCAAAGATTTCTCGTACTTTGCAACCGTCCCGATGGTGAGCGGCGGGTTCCCAAGTGCCTCGGTCGATCAACTCTGGATCGCCGATAACGGACTGGATCGCGGCCACGGCAGCCTTCAGGTCGGCCGATTCGCAACGCCGCTCTTTGCGCCGTGGATCAGCCAACCGCTCTCGCTGAGCGGATACGGCATCGCGAGCATGCAGGTCGGGTCGAATGCGGCGACGATCGCCGACAACCGTTGGGGCGCTTCCTACACGCAGGTCGGCGCGAACGATGTGATCGGCAACATCGCCTATCTCTCCGGCAACGGAGCGCTCGAACGCGCCTTCACTCCCGGCGATGAAGGGAGCGCTTGGAGCGCTTCGGTGATGTATCTCTCACCGGAAAAACACTGGTCCGGCGGCGTCGCGACGCTCCTAGGATCGCTGCCGAACTCCGGCGGAGCGATCGATCGTTACACGCGCGAGATCGCGCTCGCTTCCTACTCCGTCGGACGTTTCAACTTCTTGGCGATCGGCACGATCGGGCACGACACGCTTCCGCTCGCACTCTCGACGGAGAGCAGCACGAGCAAAGCGTACTCGCTTGAAACGATTTACGCAGCACGCCCGTGGCTTCACCTTGATACCCGCTACGAGCGAACGAATGAGGGGCTCGGAAATGCAAGCGTCAACTATATCGTCGATGCGGCGCTCAACCTGCGCCCGAATATCGTGCTCACGGTCGAAGATCTCGCTCGCGCCGGCGCAACGCCGATAACGCAATACCAGCTGCTTTGGGCGGGGCCGTGGTTCCGGAACCGCATGCCGCCGGGAACGATGCAACCCGCACCCGATCTCCGCGGGCTCTCCGCTGCGCGTGCGCGCGCGATCGAGAACGGTCGGTCGATCTTTTACACCGGCAAAGATCTCGACGGGGTGCGCATTCACGGCCCCGATCCGCTGCGCGTCTATCAGAGCTGTGCGGTCTGCCATCAACCCACGGGAACGGGCGGCGTCCGCCTTCCCGATGGCGCGATTAGCGCAGAGCTCGGGCCACACGCACATATGCGCGACAACATGAGTGCGACGAGCAACGCTAGTGCGATGGCAGGGATGGCCGGGATGCCCGGGATGGCCGGTATGCCGGGCATGACGAGCGCGAGCCACCCGTGGAGCGTCGCGGATTTCGAGCGCGCAATCTCACACGGCATCGACAATACGGGAATGGCGTTGAGCCCGGTCATGCCGCGCTGGCAGATGTCCAAACGCGATCTGCACGACATCGCTCTCTACGTTCTCACGCAACTCCATCCTCACGGCTGAGGCGTCGCCGGCGGAACAAAGCCCGGTCCGACCGTCGGCGGACGCCAGGCATTGGGATCGCTCGGTGCGAGCACGAGGTGCCGCTTTTTTCGAATGATCGCAAAGCGCAAATGCCCGGAATACGTGCGAACGAGGCGCTCGAAATCGCCGAGCGTTGCAAAAGCCACTCCGTCGACGGCGGTGACGGCATCGAACGGCTGAAAGCCTTGCGATGCGGCCCAGCCGTCGCGGCCGACCTCGATAATAACGATCCCGCGGATCGGACGAAAGTCCGCTCGTGCATGCACGAGTTCCCAGAATCGCGGCGTGATTTGCATCGCCTTCATCCCGTACGTCGGGACGGAGACGATATGTGCGCGCATGTAATCTCGCAGTTGTCGATACGCGCGCGACGGCGTCGCTGCAGGCGCTGGGGTGCTCGCCGTGCGCCCGAACGGCGGAGCCGTCAGAACGACGCGATAGGTGCGTCCCGCCCGAAGCAAGGTAACGCGCCCGACGGCGACCTTTGCGCTACCGGAATCAATGACGAGCCAATACGTGTAGCCGGCGGGTGCGCAGAGCACGGTATGAACCGTTCGCTCCGAACCCGTTGCCGTGCGATAGAACGGCCCGCCGCTGTGACTTTTCAAAAATCGCGACAGATTATCGCCGCTCGGCAAAAGCTCGGCGATATTCACCCAAGCGCCATAACCGCCGTAGGAGATCGGCAGGCGAACCGTCGCGTCGAGCACCGCCCAACCGCTCGGCAGCGGGGCGCAGCCGCCGTGATTTCCCCCATGCTGCAGCGCATCCATCATCACGCGACGAGCCGCCGCGGCGCTCTCGGCATTGAGCCCGGCGGCGGTCGCCGGGCCGAGCTGCGCCGAGCCGATCCCCGTCGCCGCCGATAGCAGCAACGCGATGAGAGCGAAGAAAGTAGTCGTGCGCATAATTGCCTCCCAGGTGAAATATCGGCAGAGCGAGCAGAGAATCGAGCCCGTTCTCCGAACCGTCGGAGCGGAAAGGATGGTAGAGAATGATCCTCCCGACCTCCGACGGGTCGAAAGCCAAGGCGACCTTTCTTCACTCCGGTCCCGACGGCGAGCGCGCCGAGCGAACGGCGCTAGCGGCGATGAATTCCGCCATAAAGATGGTGCTCCACCTCGCAATGGATGGGATGCCGGCCGATATCGAAGCGAAAATCACCGCCAACGTCAACAAACATCTGGATGTCGTCGTCAGCACCTCGCTCGATTGCGCTGCGACGGCGTACGGATCCGTACCGCAAACCACGCACGCGCCGATCGCTCCTCCGCAAAGCGCACCCGCGGTCGCCGCAGCAACCGTCGCCGGGCTCGCCGCCGGCGCGAGCATGGGAAACGTGCGTCACGATCTCTATCGCGCCGGTTCGCTGCTCGGCGACGCCGAAGCGATCGCGTCGGGAAATCCCGAAACAATTGCGCGACGTGCGGGACAGCACATTTTTTGGCGCGCCTTCGGGAAACTCGGCCGCGGTATTTTTCGCGGTATCGGCGGTAAGCGCTAAACGCACGCCGTCGCGCAAGGCGATTATCCGGTAATTCTATGCGTCGATCATCGCATCGCAACCCGAGCTTCGAAGCATCGTCGACATCATCGCTGCCGACGATCACCGCCGCTCGCCGTCGCTTTTACCAGCAGCGAGTCAACCGAGTACAAGCCCGGGCCCGTGCAGAGCAGTGCCACCATCGAGGTCAAATAAAAGAGCGGAATCTCAAACGATCCGGGACCGCCGACCCAATGGCCACCCATAGGTAGATGAACGAAGAAAATCGCGGTGAGCATGTCGATGGCGATGCCGATGGTGACCAACGGCGTCAAGAGCCCAAGCACGAGCGCAAGACCGCCGCAAAACTCCGCAACGGCGGCCACAGCCTGCAGCCATGGCGGTGCGAATGCATGCGGGCCCATCATCATCGTCATCCACGATGTCGGATGTTCGATTTTCGGCAGACCGTGCTGCACGAAAGCGAGTCCGACGACCAGCCGCAAAAGCAAAAGACCGACGGAAACCCGGGGCGAAAGTGCCGGAACAAGTGCGGGCATACTTCCCTCCTTCGCGTGCAGAACAAGCACGTTCATGGCATCACGACGTGACCCCTGTCGATCGATCGCACGCGTGTCGACGAGAATGCGCCGCCGGCGGCGATACGGGTTGCTCGCACGCGTGAGTTTAATACGCAGAACGCCACAGCGGAAACGGCGCAGCACGACCTCACGGCGAGAACTCCAAGTATATAGCCCAATCGAACCGGACGACGTAATAAGCCGATGGCACCGGATCGTGGAGTGCGATAGGGATTGCCGCTATCCGTTTACGACGGCGAACGAAAGAGCCGCGAAAACATATCGTTCCTGCGGCCCTTTTATATGGTCGGGCTGACTGGATTCGAACCAGCGACCTCTTGACCCCCAGTCAAGCGCGCTAACCAAGCTGCGCTACAGCCCGAAAATGGTGGAAGGAGCGAAGGCTCCGGCTGGGGGCAATTAAGAGCTTTAGCGCTATTTTCCTCTCCCGGCCCCGGTCGAGAAATAAAAAGGGCCGCCGAACGGCG
>JAKBCP010000107.1 GCA_021807645.1 bacterium | reverse complement strand
CCGATTCCGCGTTCCTTTGAGTTCGACAACGAGGTACGGCGGGCGATGTTTCGGCTCGGCCCCGAAGAGAGCGCCTATTCCTGGGCGCGCTTTCTCGGCTATACGGCCCCGCTTTTGCGTGCCGAAGGGTGGAAGATCGAAATCGATGCAGAGTTTCCGCACGAAATCGTTGAGTTTTCCGACGATTGGGATGCCGATATCGAGCCCGATCCGCACCGAACCGGATGGTTTGAGGTCGATCTCGGCATCGAAGTTGACGGCGAGCGTATTCCGCTACTGCCGGTGATCGTCGAGGCGCTCGCGGCAAACGGGATCTCCTCGACCGACGATCTGGTTGCTATCGGCGCACGCAGCGAGCCGATCTTCGGTCGCCTGCCCAGCGGCGCGTACGTCGCGCTTCCGCCGGCGCGCGTCGCGCGCGTCCTGGCAACGCTGGTCGATCTCTTTGACGGCGAGCATGCATTGGTGGATGGCGAACGGATCGCTCTGCCCGCCGCACGCGCAATTTCGCTTGCAGAGATCGACGGAACCGTGCTTCGACGAGGTGCAGTTACCGAGGCGTTCGGCACCTTCATCGACGGCTTGAAAGATCTTGCGGCTCGTCCACCGGCTCTACCGGCGAATTTCCATGCCGAATTGCGCCCGTACCAACGCGAAGGCGTCGTTTGGATGCAACTGCTTCGCTCGCATGGCTTCGGCGGCGTCCTTGCCGACGATATGGGGCTTGGAAAGACGGTGCAACTGCTCGCACACGTGGCAATGGAGAAGGCCGCGGGGCGGTTGAAGAAACCCGTGTTGATCGTCGCTCCGACGAGCGTCGTCCCGAACTGGCGTGCTGAAATCGCGCGATTTACGCCGGAACTCCGCGTGCTGACGCTGAGCGGCCCCGATCGCGCGCGATTTTTTGGCGAGATCCCCAATGCCGATATCGTGCTCAGCACCTATGCGCTGCTGGTTCGCGATGCCGAGGAACTGCACGCTCGTGAATGGTCGATCGCCGTGCTCGATGAAGCTCAGGCGATTAAGAATCCCCGGGCAAAGGCGGCGATCTCGGCGACGAAGCTGCGCGCCGAGCAGCGCATTGCGATGACCGGTACGCCGATAGAAAACAATTTAGAAGAACTCTGGTCGATCTACGCCTTCGCATTGCCGGGATTGTTAGGAACGAGAAGCTCCTTCGCGCGCTTTTTTCGAACGCCGATCGAAAAACGCGGTGACGTCTTGCGACGTAACGCATTAGGGAAACGCCTTCACCCGTTCCTCGTGCGACGTACGAAGGAAGATGTCGCGCGCGATCTCCCCGAGAAAACGGAGATCGTGCATCGCGTGGAACTCGGCGGAGCGCAGCGCGACCTATACGAAACCATTCGTTTAGCCATGCATAAGCGCGTACGCGATGAGGTCGCAAAACGCGGGCTCGCGCGGAGCCGAATCGTCGTGCTCGACGCGCTGTTGAAGCTGCGGCAGGTCTGCTGCGATCCGCGCTTGCTCGACTTGGATGCGGCCCACAGCGTCAAGGAATCTCAAAAACTCGATGCGCTCTTCGAAATGCTCGAAAGCCTGATCGCCGACGGGCGCCGGATTCTGTTGTTCTCCCAGTTTACCTCGATGCTCGACTTGATCAAGCCTGAATTGTCGAAGCGAGGAGTCCCGTTCGTGGAGATCCGCGGCGCAACGCGCGACCGCGAAACACCGGTGAAACGTTTTCAAAATCGCGAAGTGCCGCTCTTTCTCATTAGCCTCAAAGCCGGCGGCACGGGACTGAACTTGACGGCTGCCGATACCGTCATCCATTACGACCCATGGTGGAACCCGGCAGTAGAACGTCAGGCGACCGATCGCGCGCACCGCATCGGTCAAGAGCAGCACGTGTTCGTTTACAAACTCATCGCCGAGGGCACCGTCGAGGAGCGAATTCTCGAGTTGCAAGCGCGTAAAGGCGAACTCGCCGCTAGCCAATTCGCCGATGCTTCGAGCGCGCCGTTACCGCTCGACGCCGCCGATATCGAGCGTCTCTTCACCTAACGATGGTGGCGAAGCAGCCGTCAGCTCGAATTGCCGTCGCGCTCGCCGCAGCGATATTCGTTGCCGGTTGCGGCGGCGGCGGGAACGGCACGAACGCGCTCCCGAGCGCTGTACCGTCGCCGGTTACGTCGCCTGCCTCGGGGCCGCAGTACGTCGGCTATTGGGACGACTGGGAGCAGACCCCGTGGAGCGCGGTTCCGCAAGGGGTGACGACGCTGATCTATGCCTTCGATTTTGTTTCCGGACATAGCGTCGTCCCCGACGGGAACTCGCCGGGCTACCTCACGGCAGCGGCGATCGCCGCGCTCCACCAGCGCGGTATAACGGTGCTGCTTTCGTTAGGCGGCGGGAGCCCAGCTACGGCCTTTAACTTCGACGGCGACACGAAAGATTTTGAAGCGAGTCTCGTTGCGGTCGTTCGGCAGTACGGTTTCGACGGCGTAGATTTCGACGACGAGTCGGGAACGACGTCGCAGCGCGTCGCGGCCTTGACGACGCTACTCCCGGCAACGCGCGCGGCGTTCGACGCCAATGGTCTTCCCAACGCGCTCGTTACCCTCGCTGCGTTCGATACGCCGACGAACTTCGGCGACGGCAGCGTCCTCGCCGCGCCCGGCGTCGCGGGCGCGCTTTCATGGGTGAACGTCATGAGTTACGATTACACTGCGGCGCAGAGCGATCTCACAACCTACGCGCTACTTTTCCCAGCCGCCCGTCTGATGCTCGGCAGCGATATCGACGGGGACGTCCCCCTCGCTTCGAACGCGACGCTCGAGACGCTCGCGGCCTGGGTCAAAAATAACGGGTATGGCGGGATGATGGTTTGGACGGTAAACGACGCGAGCGCCGCGCAGAACCAAGCGATCCTCAGCGGTCTGTCAACCGGGAAATAGCGCGTCGTCCCATAATCTCCCCGGTTGGAGGATCTGCCGTGAAACGATTCATGCCGCTTCTCGCTGCGCTGGTCGCACTTTGCTCTCCGGGAACCGCGCGCTCGGCGCCGCTACCGTACGCCGCGATGCACTTTCGATCGATCGGGCCGACGATCGCCGGAGGGCGCGTGCCGGCGGTCGCCGGGAGTGCGCGCCACCCAAACCTCTACTATATCGGCACCGCCGGCGGCGGCGTTTGGAAGAGCGCGAACGGTGGGGCAACGTGGCGTGACGTTTTTGCCGACGAACCGGTCGCTTCCATCGGCGCGATCGCGATCGATCCGCACAACGCGAAGATCGTTTGGGTGGGAACCGGCGAGAGCAATCCTCGAAACGATGTGATCCGTGGTGACGGCCTCTATAAGAGCATCGACGGCGGGAAGAGTTGGAAGAATGTCGGTCTGCGACGTAGCGGACATATCGCGGCGATCGACGTCGACCCAAGCAATAGCAATCACGTCGTCGTCGCGGTGCTCGGCGACGTCTATCGCAACAGCGTCCATCGCGGTGTCTACGTGACCTTTGATGGCGGCAAAACCTGGAAGAAGACGCTCTATCTCGCGCCCGATAGCGGCGCGAGCGACCTGGCGATGGATCCGAGCGATCCTCAAATCCTCTATGCCGGGATGTGGGAGTTTCGGCGCAAACCGTGGACCTTCTCAAGCGGCGGCATTTATGGCGGCCTCTACAAGTCGATCGACGGCGGGAGAAGCTGGAAACGAATCGAGAAAAACGGATTCCCAACAGGGCTCACCGGGCGTATCGG
Source organism: bacterium (assembly GCA_021807645.1). GTDB lineage: Bacteria > Vulcanimicrobiota > Vulcanimicrobiia > Vulcanimicrobiales > Vulcanimicrobiaceae > JABEUX01. Next base: position 858 of record JAKBCP010000107.1, on the reverse strand, counting down.
CTTGGCGATCGCACCGAGCAACCCGAACCGCATCTATGCGTTGATCCAATCGCGCGAAGGCGTCCTCTGGAGATCCGACGACGCCGGCCTGCATTGGACGAAACTCTTTTCCGGAACGCTTATCGATCAACGTCCATTCTATTTCACGCATCTTGCGGTCGATCCGAAAAATGAGAATCGGGTGTACACGCTCTCGATGAATCTCGCGCTGAGCACCGACGGTGGAAAGAGTTTCACACGCTTCGGCCGCGGCGTACACGCCGACGCTCACGCCATATGGATCGATCCTCAGGATGGGAAACGTTTTATCATCGGCGACGACGGAGGCTTCGCGCTCACCCTCGATCGCGGGAAGCACTTTTCATTTTCGCGGAACCTGCCGATCGAACAGGTGTATCACGTCGGGATATCGACAGCCCGACCGTTTACGATCTGTGCGGCATTACAAGATAACGAAGCGTTCTGTGGGCCGTCGAACTCACGCTCGTACGACGGTATTACCGGTCGCGACTGGCGCGTGACGGTTGGCGGCGACGGTATGTGGGCAGTTCCCGATCCGGCGGATTCGCGGTACGTGTTCGCCGATTCCGAGGACGGCTATTTACTACGCTACGACTGGAACGACGAAGATTTCCGTTACGTGGGGCCATATAACGCGACGTCGGCGGCGCGCTTCGATTTGCGGCTGGCGAAATATCGCTTTAATTGGGACTCGCCGATCGCTTTCGCACCATGGAATCCGCACATACTCTGGTATGGTGGAAATGTCGTCTTCCAGAGTACGGACCGCGGCGAGCATTGGGTGCCGATCAGCCCCGACCTCACGCTGAACGTAAAATCGCATCAGGCTCCATACGC
>JAKBCP010000106.1 GCA_021807645.1 bacterium | reverse complement strand
ACGGCAGCGGTCGCCTGCGGCGTGCGATCGCGCGCCGAAAGCCCGGTACCGCCGCTTGTGAGAATGCAATCGGCGCGTTCGGCATCGGCAAGCTCGATGAGTTCGGCTTGCAATGCAGCGGGATCGTCGGGAAGTACGATCGCTCGCACGATCTCGAAGATCGGCTCGAGGCGCTCGCGAAAAACCGGCAGACAGCCGTCCTCACGCTCGCCGGCCGCCGCCCGATCCGAGAGAACGATGCACGCCACGCGATATTTCACCGGTCGGCGATCCACGTGCCGCTCTTCCCTCCGCGTTTCTCAAGTAACCGGACGCCTTCGATAACGATCGCGCGATCGAGTGCTTTGCACATATCGTAGATCGTCAATGCGGCAAGGTTTGCAGCCATCAGCGCCTCCATCTCGACACCGGTCTGTCCGGAGGTGCGAGCTTCGCTCTCGATACGCAAAAGGGCGGGCCCGGCCCAGGCCAACGTGACGGCGATATGACTCAGCGCAACGGGGTGCGCCAGCGGTATGAGGTTCGCGGTCTGTTTTGCAGCCATAATGCCCGCGATTTGAGCCGTCACGAAGGCGTCCCCCTTCGGCCCCATCGCGGTTCGGAGCGATTCTGCGGCATCGGGCGCGAGGCGAACGAACGCCTCGGCACGGGCGAAGCGTTCGGTCGTTGCTTTCTTGCCGACGTCGACCATCGAAATAGCTCCGTCGGTGTTTAAATGTGAGGGTTTCGGCACGTCAATCGTCAAAGAGGGTCGGTAATGGCGCTATTCCAGGAAGCAGACGGCGATCCTCGGGTCGCGCTCGATCGGCTCGCCGATGTGCTGTCGTACTACGGAGCAGTCGGAGATGCGGCCGCCGGGCTGGCTTTTGGCTTTTCGTTGCGGAAGGCCGCCTTTGCGCGCTCCATCGCCGTCGCCCTCGATGTCGACGAGCGGCTCCTCGATGCCGTTTCGATTGCCGGGCTGATGCATTCCGTCGGCGCTCTTGGAAACCCGGCACTGCTGCGCGATAGCGATCTTCCCGAACGCCTCGCCACGATGGAGCGCTGGGACATTCCCGCCTCGGGGGCGCGCGTCTGCGCCGCGATCGGTGCAATCCCGGAGGCTACCGCCGACATCGTCCGTTGGCAAAGCGAGGCCTGGGACGGCACGGGGTTCCCCGATCAGCTCCGGTGGAACGGCATTCCGGTTTCCTCGGTCGCACTCGCCCTCGCCGACCGCCTCGTGCGTGCAACCGAACCTGAGGAAGCGCTCGCGAGCGTCGCCGAGGAAGCGGGGCGCACCTATGCTCCGGCGCACGCGCGTGCCTTTATGCTGTGGTTCCACCGAACCGGTGCCGAAACCGAATCTTTCAGTTTTCCGCGCGCCGTGCTGCACCCGGAATTGAGCGACCCCGGGGACCTGATGCTCGACATCGCCGACCGCATCGATCGGCATCTCGGCGTTCCGGGGCGCGCGCGCAATGTGCTCCGTCTCGCCGAGGCGAGCGCTCGGATCCTCGGTTGTAGCGCTGCCGAGATCGAAGCTCTGCGCATCGCGACGGTCGCTTTTGGCGCGGGAGAGCTCCACGACACCTTCGAGAGCACGCTGGATCCGCTGGTGCGACTCGGCCTCGAACGACGAGCCGAGCAAGCGCGCGAAGGCGCGCGTCTCCTGGAGAACCTGCCGACGCTCGCTGCGGCAGCGCCACTCGTCGCGGCCCGCGCCGAATGGTTTGACGGAACGGGGAAACCCTCCGGGCTCGGGCGCGATGCTATTCCGATCGGCGCTCGCATCCTCGCGACCGCGATCGCCTACGATGCGCTCGACATCGACACCCGTGCGCGCCCGGCCGCTCGCCGAGCGACTGCGGGCGAACGGCTCGACGGAGCCGCCGGCACCCACTTCGATCCGCGCGTCGTAACGGCCGTGCTCCAAGCTGCAAAGGCACACGCATGATCGAGTTACACGAACGAACGCGCCGCATCTCGCCGACGCGCATTCACGAGATATTGTTGCGCTACGGTGCGAAGAGTTTGGTCGATCCCTTTATGGGCCTACCGACGCATCTCAACTATCTCAAACGCCATGGTATCGCCGTTCACGGCGGCGACGTTCTGGAATGGTTCGTGCGCGTCGGCGAGGGCATCGTCGTCAACGATCTCACGATCCTGCGCGATCACGAAGTCGCCGAGATCGTCGAAATGATTCCCGGCCGTATCTACGCCCTCGACCTCTTCAAGGCGTGGGAGGGCGTCTTCTTCACCGAGGAACAATGCGTCTATCTCGGCGTTTGGTTCGATAACGTACGCAATTTACGCAGCGACGGGCAGACCGGGCTGGCGATTCTCGGGCTCTGGCGCGTCTTCTGTTACTGGCTGGAGAAGGCACAGCAGCCCGATGAGATGCCCGACCTTCCGCCGAGCGAGCTCGCCTGGTATTACATTCGCCAGACCGAGCGTTGGGTCGCAAGCAATATGCGCCGCAACACCGTTCGCCAGAGCGATGTCATGCAGACGTTGGAGCGACAGCGAGCCGATGCGCTGCTCTTCGCGCCGCCGCCCCGGAACGCGCTCCACCATGCAGATCCGCGCATCTGGATGTGGGAAGCGTGGTGGCAGGGCAATCCCTATTTCACGCTCGAGCACGCCTATCGGGACACGCTCTTCGGTGCGCGATCGAACGACCCGGCGGCCTATCAGCGCTCGCTCGCCGGCATCCTCTCCGAAGCCGGCGAGTTCCCGCTCCTCATCGTCGCGACCAACGAGGCACGCCTGGCCGAGATCGAACCTCTCGTCCGCAACGCGCGCGCAAAGGTGGAATGCTACGCGCCTAACGACAGCGAGATATATCTCATCGCGACGACGTAGCGTCGCTGCCCTGAAAACGTACCCAGAGAAGCGCGAGCACCCCGAGCACCGCATAAAGAATCGTATGTTTGTAATTGTGCATCGGGCTGTGCCCGAAGATCAGCGTCGAATGAAAGGTGCCGGTCCAGCTGAGAACCGCGAGAATAAAAAAGAGCACTGCGAGGAGTAATCCAAGAACCTTCACGAGATAATTCCTTTCCATGCGAGGATGCTGCCGAGAAGTCCGAGCAGCAGACAGTACAATCCGAACGGCCGCAGGTCGTTCGAGCGGAAATAACGGGTGAGGAAGGCGACCGAAAAATAGGCGGCGACCGCCGACACGACGCCGCCGAGCACCGATTCCACCAGCGCTACGTGTGCGCCCGCGCGGAAGAGATCGGGAACCTTCAAGAGCGATGCGGCGACGATCACCGGCGTTGCGAGCATAAAGGAGTACCGCGCGGCATCGGCATGATCGAGATCGCAGAGCAGGCCGGTTACCATCGAGGCACCCGAGCGCGAAATACCCGGTAACAACGCAAAGGACTGACCGATTCCGACGAGCACCGCCTGAAACCACGAGAGGCGCGCGAGCGGACGATCGGCGCGATGTTCGACGGCGAGTTGCCGCCGGCGGAGGGCTTCACCCAAAAACATTACCGCGCCATTGACGATGAGGAAGAGCGATGCGAGCAGCGCGCTCGCAAAGAGCGCCCGCACCGTTTTCTCCAGCAGCAAGCCGAGAATTCCTACCGGAATCGTTCCTACGACCAAGAGCCAGCCGAGCCGTTCGTGCGGATCGTCGCTGAGGCGGCCGCGAATGACGCTGCGAATCAACGCCGTGACGATCAGCCACCACTCCCGGCGATAGAACAGCACCAAGGCGAGTGCCGTTCCCAAGTGCAGGGTGACGACAAACGGAAGAAAGGTCGGATCGCTCCGATGGATATTCGTCCAGTGAAAGAGCGCCGGGACGAGAATCGTATGTCCGAGACTGGAGACCGGGAAGAGCTCGGTCGTGCCCTGTAAGAGCGCGAGAATCAATGCCTGAAAGAGTGTCACGCGCCCCACAGTACGCCAAGGCTTTCGGTGCGGCCTTTAACGAGTCGTTACAGAGCGCCCGGCAGGATTGCCGGTCCTCTCGGCCAAGGCCCAACAACGTGGAATCCGGTACGAGCGAGAGCGATCGATTGGAGATCGAGAGCGAACAGAGCCGCCGCTTCGAGAGAGTCGGCGATATGCTCCTCGTTTCGTATAGTATCGGCGACGATTTCGCCCCGGAGTTTACGGAGACGTACGATATCGCCCTCGGCGGAATGGCGATGCTCACCAATGCGGAGCTCCTCAAGGATGCTCCGGTCTCCATTCAACTCGAATTACGCGGCGATGCAACACCGGTGCTCCGCCTTCGTGGGGTCGTTCGTTGGTCGCGCTTCGACTCGATGCTGCAACGCTATCGCACCGGCATCTCGTTTCTCGAACTCGACGAGATGACGCGGCGCCATCTTCAGCGATATATCGACACGCTCAATCTGCTGCGCGACATGGGGATGATTTAAGCCCGCGCCGGCACGCGTTCGTTCGATGCGCGCCTCGATACGGCGCTTGCAGCGCCTACTCGGCGTGACAGTAGAACCAACTTGGCGTGACAGTAGAACCAACTTGGCGTGACAGTAGCCTACTCGGCGTGACAGTAGCACCACTCGGCGTGACAACTGCATCGCCCCCGCGCGCAGCGCGGCTGCGGCGATCGCGGCGAGCGTTTAGCGAGCGGCGAGGACCCTGACCTT
>JAKBCP010000105.1 GCA_021807645.1 bacterium | reverse complement strand
GGCCCTCGCCGACACGCGCATCGTTACGATCGCGGGCGCCCGACAGGTAGGGAAAAGTACGCTTGCCCGTCACGCGGCCGCGAAGGACGCCCCATTTCTCAGCTTTGACAACTTAGCGACCCTGGCAGCGGCAAAAGAGGATCCGCATTCATTTATCCGCGCTCTGCCGCGAGGCACGGTCATCGACGAAGTACAGTACGTCCCCGAAATTCTCACCGCCATCAAAAGCGAGGTTGACGGCAATCCGGTACCGGGGCGTTTTCTTCTCACCGGGTCGGCAAATTTTTTGACGATTCCGACACTCTCCGAATCACTCGCCGGGCGGATGGAATTGTTCACGTTGCTACCCCTGGCACAGAGCGAACTCGCCGGGACCGGCGGCAATTTCGTCGACGAGCTGTTTTCATCTACTCCACGGTTTCGAATGCGGGGCGAACCGCTGGCGAGTATTTTCGCGCGGATGACGACCGGCGGTTACCCCGAAGCCGTCGAGCGAGCCGACCCCGTGCGTCGCTCGGCCTGGTTCGATTCGTACGTGACCACGATTTTGCAGCGCGACATTCGCGAGCTCGGCGCGATATCCGATATCGTCGGCGCCCAGCGTTTGCTGCGTCTTTGCGCCGCGCGGAGCGCGTCGCTGCTCAACGAGACCGCGCTTGCATCGGAGGTCGGGCTGACACGCAAGACGACCGCAAACTACCTCGATTACCTCGAGCAACTGTTTTTGATCTGGCGGTTGCCCGCGTTTGCGCGCGAACGCGGCCGGCGCGTCAGCAAGGCACCGAAGTTGCTTCCACTCGATACCGGCCTCGCCGCACATCTCTTCGGTGCCGATCTCGATGCCCTACGCGGCAACCGATCGATGGCGGGGGGACTGTTGGAGACGTTCGTTGCAAATGAACTTCGCGCGCAATCTTCGTGGGCGACCACGCGAACTTCACTCTTTCATTATCGCGAATACGATGGGCTCGAAATCGATCTCGTTCTCGAACGCCCCGACGGTGCGCTCGCCGCTGTCGAGGTGAAGGCGACTGCGTCGCCGGGGACGGGCGATTTCAAAGCCATGCGTCGCTTCGGTGAGTCGCTGGGGCCCTCGTTCGTGCGTGGGGTTCTCTTGTACGGTGGCGAAACGACCATTGCGTTCGGCCCCAATCTCCTCGCCGTACCCATTTCGTCGCTGTGGGCTTGAGGCGCATTGCGGCGGTGAATCTGCGGTTGATTGCCGCCGTCCTCTTGGCTGCGGTGCTCTCGGCGCTTGGGGGGTGGAAACCATCTCCCGGCGGCGAACCTCGGGCCCCAATGCCTCGCCCTTTTATCGCCATCGCGCTCTTGCTATTGCTGCTCGCCGCCGCCCGCGCGGGCGCGAGCGCGAAGAGCGTGCAGGTCGATCCCCTCATCCGCCTCAGCGCCGACCGCATCTCGTTCTCGTTCGACCGCTACACCATCGACGCGAGCGGCCACGTCGTCGTGCGAGCGAGTAACGGCTTGGTAATTCACGGCCAGACCTTCTCGATGGATCTCAAGCTCGATCGCTATATGGTCGCCGGGCACGTTACCTTGCAAGCCGGCGGACACACCCAGCACGGCGCGGCAGTCTCGGCGTATCTGCAATACGATCGGCTCTACGTCGTGCCGATCACCGGGGAACCCGACCGCTGGACCTTCATCGATAACGATCTCACCAAGCCCTACAAAGGGCTCATCATGCCCGGCGACGTTTTCTATTTCGCCGATTTCGGCCGGAAGCGCCCTTTTCTCACTGCGCGCTCGGCGGTGATTCGGCCGCTCCATTACGTGCGCTTCGAACACGTCACGCTGCCCTTTCTCGGCGCACCGTTACCGCTGCCGAGCTACTACTTAGATTTCTCCGCCGATCCGAACTTGGTGCAAAATTCGCTCGCCGGTGCGACCTACGACCTCACCTATAACTTCGCCGGCAACGAACACGCGATCTCGGCGCTTCACCTCCGCTACGATTCCATCAACAAAGGTTACCTTTCGTTCGAACAACATTTGAGCGGGCGCAACGGCTACGCGGTCATCTCGCTCAATCCGGCGACGCGGCCGCAAAAATATTGGAACGGGATTCTCGATTATCAACCGAACCAGCGATTGAGCATCCGCACCTTCACGCAGCTCTATACCGACCAAACCTGGTTGAGCAGTCCGCGCTCGGCCGCGCAGTGGTCGGTCGCGACGCTCACCTACGCATTGCCGAAATCGTTCGTGCAACTCACTGGTTTCCAAACGAACTATCGGCTCGTCAATAATCCCACCGAGTCGAAAAACCACCCGAGCTACCTACAGTTTACTGCGACGACCTTCCCGCATCAAGTCGGGAAATTGCCGCTCTTTGAATCGATGAATTGGGGCATCGGCTTCAACCACGATTCCTACGGCGCCTACGGCAACGGCGGCCTACAAAAATTCGGCGGCTACGAATATACGACGATCTGGAATCACACCTTCGGCTTTACGCTCTACACGCCGTCGTTGCGGCTCACGCATCACGTGCCGGCTTCGAAGATGTACTACTTCAACGCCTCGTTCACGCATTCGCGACAGTATTTCTCGGTGCCGCATTTTACTGACGTTCAAACGACGTCTGCCTCGATTAGCCGACAGTTCTCCACCTCGCTCGGCGCGTACCTCAACTATCAAGTGCAGAACGTCGGCGATATCTATAAGGTCGGCGGCTATACGCCCTACACGCCGGTGATAAATGGCGTCTCGTACCCCAGCTTTTCATCGTTCCGCGGCATTGCGACCTTCCGCACGCTCGCACTCGGCATCAACGGCTCGCCGGATCCGGCGTTCAACTGGACGATTCTCGCGCGCGTTCATCGCGATTTCCCAAAACCGGAGATCGGGCTCTTCACGTTCACGCCCTACAACGTGCTCGGCAATGTCACGCCGCCGGGACAGCTGGGGGAGCCGCCCTACGATATCACCGCCGATCTGCGCTTCCGCGTCGCGCGCCATCTCAACCTCGAGATTCAGCGCTCGTATTTCTTCCACTATGGTACGATTAATTGGAGCCCGACCTTCTTCGTGCAGTTCACACCATGAAACGTATCTTTCCGCTCCTCGCCCTCTCGGCACTGTTGCTCGCCACGGCGGCCCCGTCGGGGCTGCAGATGACCGGGCAAGTGCTCGATTTCGAGCGCGGTTACATCTTCCTCACCACCGGCGATGCCTTCAAGCTTGCCGACCGGGTACGCATTCTCGACGCGAAGAGCCTAAAGCCGACCGCGCGCACGCCCGAGCCGCGCGATTTCGCGCGTATCTTCTTCGACGATTTCGGAAAGGTGAGCGCGATCGAACTCTCCGGCGCGCCGCTACCGATCGAGACGCCGCCGCCGTTGGTAGAGAAATTCGTGGTCGCGCTCTCGACGCCGTATTCCCTGCCGACGCCGACGCCGAACCCCAACGCGAGGCCCGACCGCTTCCACCCGCATTTCACGCCCGGAAAGATCGTCGCGGTAACGTTCACCGTTCAGGTGCCGCCGAATACGCCGATGAACGCGCAGGTCTTCATCACCACCGATGCCAGCAACTGGAACCCGCAAGCGATTCTCATGCATCGCATCGACGCGCTCCATTTCCGCGTCACGCGGAAGCTAGCTTCAGGAACCGATTTCCGCTATCTCTACACCCGCGGTTCGTTGCAGACCGTCGAACGCGCTGAAAACGGCATGGCGCGCAAGCCGCGCACGCTGCTCATCAGCGATGCCGATGCGCGCGCGGTCGGCGATATCGTCTATCGCTGGGCCGACGACTCAAGCAACGGCATCACCGCGCAGCCCAACGCGATTCCGACGCAATTCAATCCGGCGCCGTTCCCGAATCTTCCGCCGGGCGTCCCGACGCCGCACCCGTAATCGCCGCGCCCTCGATACGCGCTTCGCGCTACTCGAGGTTTCCGCTGAGGGTCTCGGTCGTCGCCGCTCCTTGCGTGTCGCGGGCGATCACGAGAATCGAGATCGGGCCGCGCGCGAAGAACGGATAGTTCGGCACGGTGTAGTGTAACGTGAAGCGCCCGGGCCCCACTTTATCCATCGCGATGCTGTAGCCGTCGATGCGCACCTCGATGCTCGCGACATTCAGCGTCGCAAGTGCGCTTCCGTAGACGCGATCGCCGGGGTGAAAATTTCGCTCGCTCAGGCTATACGAGAGTATCCGCGGGGCAGGCGTGGCGGTCGGCGCGGGCTTCGGCTTCGGGGCCATCGTCGGCTTCGGCTGCGCGCTCCGGCTCGGAGGCAACGCGGTCGGGGCGACGCTCGGGGCTGCGGTCGGCGTCGGCGCGGGGGTCGGTGCTGCGACCGGCGTCGGCGCTGCAGTCGGCGTCGGCGCCGCGCTTGCCGTCGGAGCTGCCGGGCCGCCGGGAACCGCAGAGGGCGCGGCGCTGGAAACGCTGCGCCCCGCCGGAGTCTGCGCCGGCACGGCCGGCCGCTTCGAGGCGGGCGAGGGCGTGCTTGCCGGGGCTGTGGGATGCGCAGAGCAGGCGGCGAGTGCGAGAAGGACGAGCAGCAAAACAGGACGCGAGCGATGCACGATACCGTCCTCTTTCGCGGCGCGCGCGGAGGCATCCCACCCGGCAAGCCTCTGTATCGACCGCGTCGAACGTGCGGCCCATGCTTTTAAGCGTCGTCGTCCCCATGTTCAACGAGGAAGCGAACGTCGCGCCGTTGCTCGCACGCTTGCTTCCGCTTCTCCAACGCATCGTCGGCGAT
>JAKBCP010000104.1 GCA_021807645.1 bacterium | reverse complement strand
CAGACGCACGTACGGTAGGTGCAGGTGACCGAAAGCGATCGCCGAGGATGCCTCCCCACCAAGCATGCGTTCCAGCGTTGCATCGTCGGCATCGGGCCAGAGATGTTCGTCATCGTTTGCGGGATTGGCGTGAACGACGAGCAACTCATCAGGCGACTCGCCGATACGCAGCGCAAAAGGAAGGTCGCGTAACCACGAGAGCCACTTTTCTCCGAGTTCTTGGCGAGTCCACGCAAGACGCGCTTCCTCTCCTTCAAAACGCTCTTCTCCCGGCATCGCGAGGTAGCGGTCGGTGTTGCCGCGCACGCATTGCGCGCCGATCTCGGAGAGGCGCTGCAACACTTTCCGCGGCCGCGGGCCATCGGCACAGAGGTCGCCGGCGGCGACGATCGCATCGGCGCCCCCTTGCGATGCGAGATCGGCAAGACAGGCATCGAGCGCGACGAGGTTTCCGTGGATATCGGAGAGGATCGCTACCCGCATGCCCTCGCTCACGATCGCGCTACCGCCAAGACCAACGATGCGGGCGTCACGCCGACCTTCGTGAACTCGTAACAGTCGAAGGCTTCAATGCTCACGCCGGCACGGCTGAGGATACGCAACGACTCGCGATAGCGTAAATCGACGAGCGCGTGGCGTTCGTTGAGGAGCATGAGTCCGGCGGCGCGTTCTTCGCCGCGCGGCAGAACGATACGGTGGAGATCGGCGAACGCCGCTGCGTCGACCGCATCGTCGACGAACGCAACCGTATCGGGAGCGATCGGCGCGACGACGGATCGCAGCGAATAGCTTTTCGGCGCGATCTCCACCTGCGTGCAATGATAGCCGTGTGCCGTTAGCAACGAGGTCATGCCGCGCCGCCCCAACTCGTTACTGAGCGCTCCGACGCCGACAAACGCCCGAGCGCCGAGCAACAGCACATCGTCGCCGCTAAAGAACGCCGGTGCCGCGATATGCCCGGCGATAGGAATCTCGGCACGTGCGAATGCGGCCCGGGTACGGTCGACGGCCGCGCGCCGTTCCATAACGCTGGGACGCATGATCGCGACGCCGTCTTCGAGGCAAAGCGCGCTCTGTGCCAACCCACTCTCTAACGGGTCGAGCGCCGAGCCGGCGATCTCGATAATTTCGACTCCGAACGAAAGTAATAACTTGCGCAAATTGTCGTGCTGCTCGAGCGCCCGCGCATAGATCGCCGACGGCTCCGATGGAAGTGGGATAGCACGTTCTATCGCCGCGCTCGGGCGCACCAATGCTGCACGGCGCAGCATTCCCGTCGGCGAACCGATCAAGCGAGGTCCGTAGCTTGGTTGAACGTTCCCGCTCATCGTTGCATCCTTTCGTTCGTGCCGATCGCCGGAACCGATAGATCCGGAGTCGGCGTAAAATAGTTTGCGAGGTCGGAGGCCAATAGATCGCCTAATGAGGTGGCGGGGAGTCCGAGAATCTCTTCTTCGGTTTTGAGGATGCTCGCCGTACTGGCATGCGCGTGTCCGAGGAAGCCGCGCTTTGCATATGGCGAGACGATGACGGCGAAACTATGCTTCGGGTCGGTAACGGTTGCGCCGATCGCCTGACGCGGCGAAATGAAAATCGCCGTCGAGCTCCAGGCATTGCTTCGTGCGATTGCCTCGACGATCTCTCCCAGCGCGCGATCCTGGACGACGGGATTATTCGAAGAGAGTTCGATCGCTTCGTAGCTGGGCACGTCTCCACGCGCTGCCTCGCGCCCGTACTGTGCGACGAACGCCGCAGCCAGGGCGCGATCGCTCGACCGCACTCCGGGCTTCGGCGCATAGCCGACCGCTCCGCGGAGAACCTGCAGAAGCGGAATGCCGATCGCCGACGTTCCCTGCGGCACCATCGCACCGTAGACGCGATAACTCATGCCGGCACGCGCGAGCGCGTTGACGACGTAACCGCTGCGCGGATAGATATCGGGCGGCATTGCATCGACGGCAGGATGCCCCCGAAAGATATCGAGCAACCACGCGAGCGGCGTGATCGTTCCCGAATAGGCGAGTTGCGATCCGAGCTCGCCGTTGGGGGCATCGGCATAATAATCGCCGACGACCGCGTATTCGTTGGCGAGCGCGCGCAAATTCGGCGTCGAATTGAAATACGTCGGGCCGAGCGAAATATCGACGACGTGATCGATCGCGTCGCTCTTTCGACCCGAACGCAGCGGCGGCACGAGCGCGTTGCCGCGCACGAGATGCGATACGCGCGAATAACGAAGCGCGGAAAGCGTCGTCCGCTCCAACGGAATCTTCGTCAGTTCGATCCGTTCCAGCGTCGCGCTTACGCCGTTGCCTTCGGCGTTGGCGACAAAGAGCACCTTATCGTTCGGCGCGAGCGAGAGGGCAACCGGACGCGCCCCGGTCGGGATGAGTCCGAGACGGTGCAACACCCCGGGCGTGCTCGCATCGAGCACGGCAACCGCATTGAGTCCCGAGAGAGCGACGAAGAGTTCGCGCCCGGTCATCGAGGGCACCATCGCGGTCGGCATCGTCCCGTACGGAGCATTCGCAAACAGACGTAGGTCGATACCGTCGACGACGCGCGGCGATGCATCGAGCGAGACCGCGACGACGCGGTCGACGCCCGCGAGCGTAATATAGGCAAAACGCCCGCCGGGTTCGATAGCGACCGATTCAGGATCGACGCCGCCGATCGTCGTCGCAGCGTCCAGCGGCGCATCGAGCGGAATATTTTCCGAGCCGACGGCCGAGGAGTCCAACGAACGCACTGCAAGCGTCGGCGCGGCCGCCGAAGCGCCGGCAGCAAAAAGACGGGGGCCGAATGCGGCGACGCCGGTGGGCAGCGCCCCGACGCTCATCGATGCGATGGGACGGCGCGTCGCAAGATCGACCGTATCGAGTCGTCCGTTTCGGTCGTCGGCGATCAGGAGCAGGTGTCCCGACTCGGCGAGCGCGAGACGCATCGGTTCGGGATCGTTTCCGGGCAACGAGATGCCGGGGTGAAGTCGGGTGAGTCCCCCAGTCTTGCCGACGGAAAAAAGAGCGATCTTTCCGGCTCGCGCCTCGGAGGCAGCTAGCAGCGTGCGCCCGGGCATCGCCGGGTCAGGCAGCGCGATTAAGCCGCCGATAGCCTCGCTTCGGGAGCTCGCATTCATCACCCGAGCGACGATCTGCATCGTTTTCGTGTCGATCGTCCGCAAGAGGGTTCCGCCGCTCGCCGCACGCCCCCCGACGACCGCGAAGCGCCCCCCGGGAACCAGCGCGAGTGCCGTGACGCTTGCGCCGATTGCGACGCTCTTGCCAACCGGGGCGACGATCCGCCCGCTCGGCAAGATCGCTACGAAGGGCAGGTCAGGGTGCGGAATACCGGCCGGGCGATTCCCGGCAGGGGCACTGTAGAGACGGGTGGTAGCGGGCGCGGCGCCCAGCAAAACGGCGGCCAATGCCGCCGCGATGAGAGAACGGAGTTGCACCCCCCTAGGCTACGGATGAAGGGCGCCGATGCCCTCCCTTTTTCTCGTTATCGGCGCTTCGTCGATGCGGGCCCAGCCTAGGGCTTATCGAGACGGTAGCCGATCCCCCGGACGCTGGCGATCTCCAGGGGCGCGGAGATCTCGCCGATTTTCTTCCGGAGAGCGGCGATATGAACGTCGACGACGCGCGTCGGCACACCGGAGGTATCGTTCCAAACGTGCTGGAGAATCTGAGCCCGCGTGAGGAGCCGCCCCTCGGCCTCAGCCAAGAACCAGAGCAACCGAAATTCCAGAGCGGTGAGCGTCGTCGTCGTGCTCCCATGCACCAATGCGTGCTGATCGCGGTCGAGAATCGCGTCGCCGACGCGTAATTGCGAATCGAGTTCGCGCATCGCCACCGAGCGGTCGCGGCGGCGCAGAAACGAAGCGACGCGAGCGACGAGTTCGTTCCCCGAGAACGGTTTGGTGATATAGTCGTCGGCACCGAGCCCAAGCCCCAACAGAATATCCTGTTCGCGTGTATGCCCGCTCACCATCAGGATATAGCAATTCTGGGTGTTGCACAGGGAGGTGCAGACATCGAGCCCGGAGATGTCGGGGAGACCGACGTCAAGCACGACCACATCGGGGCGCTGATCGGCTGCGATCTCGAGCCCTTCAACACCCGATCCGGTTACGCGTACCTCATATCCGGCGCGTTCGAGAACGCTCCGTTCGAGAGCTGCGACATCGTCATCATCTTCGATGACGAGAATGCGTCCCTGCGGCATGGTTCCTCCGACTTCAAGTTCGGGAAACGGTTACGAGCGATTAGACCAGCGTCTGAGCGCTCTCTTCGTCGTTCATTACGAGGGCACGCCGTGCGACGCCTTCCTCGATAGCGGCCTCGCCGACGGCCTTCGCGACCGCCCCGACAACGCGCTGGTCGAAGACGCTGGGGATAACGTACTCAGCGTTCCGCTCCTCATCGCTGACCATCTCGGCGATCGCCCGTGCGGCGGCGAGTTTCATCGACTCGGTGATGCGACTCGCGCGGACGTCGAGCGCCCCGCGAAAGATGCCCGGGAAGGCCAACAAGTTATTGACCTGATTGGGAAAGTCCGAGCGCCCGGTGGCGATGACCGTGGCGACCGGGGCGGCGGCATCGGGCATAATCTCCGGGGTCGGGTTCGCCATTGCAAAGACGATCGGGTCGCGTCCCATCGTCGCGATATCCTCCGGCTGCAAAACCCCCGGAGCCGAGACGCCGATAAAGACGTCGGCACCCTTTAAGACCTCGGAGAGCGTCCCGCGGCGATTTTCGCGGTTGGTGTTTTCGGCGAGCCAGCGCCAATGCGGATTGTCGTAGCGGTCG
>JAKBCP010000103.1 GCA_021807645.1 bacterium | reverse complement strand
AACGCGCCCGTCGTGGAGATACTCCATATTCAATAGCGCTCCGCGACGCGCTTGAATGATCTCCATAATCGCGCCGACGTAATCCGGCGGAGAGATGATCGTGGCTTTTACATACGGCTCTTCAAGCTGTGCGATGAGATTCGCAGGCGGCAGCTTCGAAGGGTTATCGACGAGCTCGACCGTGCCGTCGGTTCGCGTCACGCGGAATACCACGGAAGGCGAGGTCGCGATCAAGTCGAGCGAATAATCGCGCTCGAGACGCTCCTGCACGATCTCCATGTGTAGGAGCCCCAGAAAACCGCAGCGGAAGCCGAATCCCAGGGCGATCGACGTCTCGGGCTCGAAAACCAACGCCGCATCATTGAGCTTTAATTTCTCCAAAGCATCGCGAAGCGCATCGTATGCGGCGCCTTCATTAGGATAGAGCCCGCAAAACACCATCGGAACCGCTCGACGATATCCGGGAAGAGCGACGTGCGCCGGGTTATTCGCCGCCGTGATCGTATCGCCGACGTCGATGTCGCCCAACGATTTCACGTTTGCAATGACGTAGCCGACGTCGCCGATGCCGAGCCGTTTCGTCGGGCGCATCTGCGGGGCGAAGAGCCCGACCTCGGTACATTCATAGACGCGTTCGTGCGCCATGGACATAAATTTCGTTCCGCTTTCAATCGCCCCGTCCACCACGCGGACGTAACTGACGACGCCGCGATAGGGATCGAATTGAGCGTTGAAGACCAGCCCGCGAACGAGATCGCTATGCCCCTGCGGTGCCGGGATGCGCGCGACGATCGCCTCGAGAATATTTTCGATGCCGATGCCGTTCTTCGCGCTTGCGAGAATGCACTCGCTGCGTTCGATAACCAGGAGTTCCTCGATCTCGGCCATCACGCGCTCCGGATCGGCGGCCGGGAGATCGATCTTGTTGATAACCGGGATAATCGTAAGGTTGTGCTCGAGCGCCAGGTGGTAATTCGCCAGCGTCTGTGCCTCAATGCCTTGCGCTGCGTCGATGATCAACAGCGCACCCTCGCAGGCCGCCAGGGATCGTGAGACTTCGTAAGAAAAATCGACGTGCCCCGGCGTGTCGATGAGATTCAGCTGATATATCTGCCCGTCGAGCGCCGGATAGCGCAACGTAACCGGATGCATGCGGATCGTAATGCCGCGCTCGCGTTCGAGATCCATCGCATCGAGTTGCTGCTCCTCCAAAACGCGCGACTCGATCGTCTTCGTCATCTCCAGAAGGCGATCCGAGAGCGTCGTCTTTCCGTGATCGATATGAGCGATGATGCAAAAGTTGCGCGTATTGGCGATCGTCTGCAGCCGATGCGCGTGGTCGGTGGCTTTCTCCATACGAAACCCTTTAGAAGGCGCAGGCGTGAAGCGTTGCCGAGAAGATCACCGGACGAACGACGAACTGCAGGAGCAGGATCAACACGATGAACGCGATATCGAAGCCGCCCATCGGCGGAATGATGCGACGGATAGGATTGAGCACCGGCTCGATGACTGCGGCGAGGTAGCGAACCCATGCTCCCTGGAGATCCGGGATCCACGAAATGACCGCATAGACGACCAATACGATCATGTAGATATTGAGCAACTCCAGCAAAAAGGGACCGAGCGCGCAGGCGATAGCGTTCACTTGATGGAGCTTCTACGACTTATCGGCGATGACATTCCGTGGAATGCCGTCGAGAAAGGGCGTCGGGTCGATCGGCGTACCGTCGTGCATGATTTGGTAATGAACGTGCGGGCCGGTAGCAAAACCGGTCATCCCGACGCGACCGATGACCTGCCCCTTGAGCACGCGCTCGCCGACGCGGACCTCGGTGCTCGAAAGGTGCGCGTACCAGGTTGCGTAGCCGTTCTCGTGATCGATATCGACCTTCAGCCCGTATCCGCCGTCATACGAGGCCGCCGTCACGATGCCCGCGGCCGCAGCACGGACCGGTTCGCCCCAGTCCGCACCGAGATCGACGCCTTCGTGAAATTCCACATCGGGATAGGTGCGATAGCAAAAACAGCCGACGATCGGCGCCCCCGCGACGGGATCGAGCGACGGGATATGCGCGACCAGTGCCGCCTGCGCGAGCGCCGTAATGTTCCCGAGGTTCAGCACGCGTGACGCTTGGTTCCGCGTACGCTTCGAAAGCGACGCGGCGCGCGCGGCCAGCAGGGCAATCTCGTGTAACCGCGCTCCTACGAGGCTCTCCTTCGACCCGGAGTGCGGCGCCTTTCTCACGACGCGAACCGGTCGCACGGCATGCACCGGCATCCCGATCGCCGCTTCGATACGTTGGTTTTCCCGTTCGACGCGCTCGAGCGTCGCGCGCAGTCGCTCGGTCTGACGATCGATCGAGGTCACGTTCCGACGTTGATTTTGCGCGACCACCCGGAGGTGCGAAACTTCGCGATGCGCCAACCCGGCGGTAACGAGTGCGAAGATCGCCGAGCCCATCACCAAGAGTGCGACGACGGTACACGCGAGAACGATCGTGCGGCGAGAGAGCGCGAAGCGCCAGATACGCTCGCCGTTCTGCGGCACGAGCTTCACATGATACCGGTCGAGAAACATCGCTATGCCGCCCCCGAAATCGCCGTACGCGTCGCCGAATTCTTGGCTTGTTCGATCGCGGCGCTCTCTTCATCGGAGGCATTGCTCTCGCAGCGAAAAGCGCGAACGCTCTTGCCGTAGGTTCTGGTATCGGTGCGAGAATAAATGCTGTTGAGAACGACTCCGTCGCCTTCGCGATTGAGCAGCGCCAAGGCGTACGAAAGGTTCGATCCGGTGTCGTCGTAGGCATCGTAGCGAACGAACCCGACGAGCGAGAGATCGAGTCGCGCGAGCCCTTCCAACGTCGTTATGCGTTCGGCGCTCTCATCGGCATGCCGTTGGGTCGCCTGTACAGCCCGTTCGAGCGCGGCGATTCGCTCCGAGGCACGCCCGCCCGAGCCACCGAGCAGATCGTCATGAATGCCGACCAACTTGACCAACGCGGGAACGCTCTTCCCCATCCGCACGAAAGCAAGGATCGCCGCGACGAGCGCGATTGCGCCGAGGAGCAGGCCGACCAAAGCGAGCGCAGCGAGCAGCTCGGGCGAAAGATTTGACAGCATCTTCTCCTTACGTAGACCTCATCTGGTCAATACCACGACGGAAGCCGGGTTGACTCGCGGCACCCGCACCGATTCGCGAACCGTTGCTCCCTTCCGGGCCTGGCGGGGTTGACGAGGGCGCGCCGCGCGAGGCCCGGCCCCCATCATGGCCTGCGCATGATAGCACGCGGGCGCCAGCTCCGGTAAAGCGAGAGAAGTCGCAACGGGAGCGAGCCCGAGGTGCGATGAAGGCAGGGTCATGCGCGGCCTGCACGCTTCCTTCGCCCTCCTCGCAGCGGCATCGCTCCTTCTCGGCGGCTCGCCGAGCGCCTCATCGTTTCGACTGCACAGCTTGAGTTTTTCGAACGCGACCCGCATATCCCGAGAGTTTCTCTGTCGCGCGCTCGGCGGCGAGAATCGCTCGCCGGAACTCCACTGGAGCGATCCACCTCCCGGAACGAAAAGCTTCGCGCTGGTCGTTCACGACCCCGATGCCCCGGTACCCGGCGGGTGGTGGCACTGGGGAATCTACGATATCCCCGCGAGCGTGCGGGGAATCCCAGCCGGTGGCCACGTTCCCGGCCGCCAGGCGATCGGTTCGTCCCATCGGCAGCAGTACGACGGCCCCTGCTCGCCGCCCGGCAAGGTGCATCACTATCACTTCACGCTCTACGCGCTCGACCGGGCGACGCTCGGCGGCGACGCTCCCCTCACCGCAAAGCATCTCGCGCACCTCGCCGCCGCCCACGCGATTGCGAGAGCACGCTTAACCGGGCTCTTCAGCGTCCCGGCAGCGATGCGCCCAAAGGCCCCGGTGCGTTCGAGCCCCTGACGACCCGCTCCGCTAAGAACGTGCCTGCGTGAAATCCTTGGGGATCGAGAAGAGCCGTTCGGCCTCCGGTCGATAGAGCCAGCGGATATTCCCGCGCTCGAGGAGCGATCCGACGCTCCCTCCGGAGCCGCTCTCCATCTCCATCAAACGATAGAGCGTCAACTTCGACGGATCGTTGGCCATTACGGCACCGGCATCGCCGTTCCTCACGAAGTGCGGCTTGCAGCCCCCGCGGGCCATCGCTGCGCGAACCGAGGTCGGCGGTGCATTCGGGATCGGCGGCAACGGACAGTATGCGCGCCAGGTGTGGATCCCGGAAATATAGCGTACGATCGTCATCTGCGACGAGCCGTCATGACAGGATCCGGTCGCGTGGGTCATGTTCATCGCGATCGTCGTGCGCGAACCTTGCGTTGAATATCCGCCGAGCTCTTTCGAGCCGAGATCGATGCGTTTCGCCGAGAGCTCCATGTCGACGGTGCCCGGTGCCATGTTCGTCATATTGCCCGGCATGTTCGGAACCGGCGCCGGCGCCGCCGCCGGCGCTCCCACGCAACCCGCGCGATCGACGATGATACGATAGGTTTTCTTCGCGAGATCGAGTTCGATCGTCTCATGCTTATCGCACTTCCGGATCGTCGCGGTATGCTGTAAAGGCAGATCGGTACGGACCCACTTTTTATAAAACGTGAAGCGTTCGAGCGTGCCGTCGCGCATCATCGCCATCATCGATTGCACGGAGGCGGCACCGCCCATCGCATGCTTCATCATGCCGCGAGCGATCAAGCCGCCGAAGCTCGGGAAACCGTGATGTGCGGGAGCCGGGGACGGGGTCGCGTCGGCGATCGCCTCCAGCCGACGATAGCTTTCGTCGAAACTTCCCGGCGGCGGTGCGGTCATCGAGGGCAGATCGGAA
>JAKBCP010000102.1 GCA_021807645.1 bacterium | reverse complement strand
CGACGAACGCATCGAGCGGCGGCTCGGTGACCTATATGCCCGCTCAGCCGCTCGGCTCGTGCACCGCTTTCTCCTCGCCTTGCAACATCACCGGCGCTGGACGCGAAACGCTACCTGCCGCGACACCGGGCCCCACCTATACTCCGATTCCAGCCGGACTCACCCTCGGCGGCGACGGGCATCTCTGGTATGAGGATCTCGGCACGGACTCGTTCTCTACGCCGACGCTCGCAGATTTTTCGGCCAGTCAGTGCGACGCTTCGGGCGTAACGGCATGCACGATTGCCTATCTCAGCGGATATGGGCCAGGCGTCGGCGGCGCTACTTTCTCATCGAGCCCCGAGTCGCTTGCCGACGGAGGCGACGGCAACATCTACATGCTTTTTGGGAACACATCGGGCGGTGGCGCGGTCAGTGCCGCTCCGTACTCAGGATTCCCCTCCCCAAGCATTTACGGCCAGGAATCGTTGACATCGTTAGCATCCGGCGTTACTAGCCCGATCGCCGAAGGGATCGTTCGTGGTCCCGACGGGGCGATGTGGATGACCGTCGACGACCCGCCCACCTCAAGCGGTCCAACGAGCGCTATCGTCGAGTTTTCGCACTGTATTTCGGGCGTGTCGTTCCTTTGCGCAACTGCTACGAACACCCAAAGCTTTCCCGAAAACGAATCGGCGGTCCCGGCGGTTGGCCCGTACAATCCCGGCGAGATCGCCTCGGTCCCCGCAGCAAATGCCTTGTGGTTTATAAATCGCGGCAGCAGTACCACGCCCATTGTCGCTCCGTTTATCGCATCGATATCTTCGGCAACGGCGACCTACGGAGCATTCGGGCCGCGCATCCCGATTCCGAATGCGGCCTCGGTGAGCGGTACCATCGCGCTCGGCCCCGACGGGAATATCTGGTTCCCGATCACCACTGCCACCGGTACACAACAGATCTGCCGCTACACGATCGTGACCAGCGCGAGCGGGCCGTCGTTCTACTGCGTGACGATTCCACCGATAGCTGGAACGAGCTATCCAGCCGGGCCGATGGCGATCGGTCCCGACGGAAATCTTTGGTTCGGTTTAGTCGGCGCACCATATGTTGGGGAGGTCATTCCGTAATGCGGTTCACTGCGAAGCATGCGTTCGTTCGCGCTCTTTCCGCAACGCTCGTTCTCTCGCTCGCCGCCTGCGGCGGCGGAGGAGGCGCGACGAACGCGCTTCCCGGCGGTTCGGCGCCGCTCGCGGCCGGGAGAGCCATGGTGAAGATCGCACTCACGATACCGTCGGCGACGATGCAGGTGCATCGCCGTTCGCCGAAATACATCGCGCCGACAACCAAAGGATTCGGCTTTGATTTTGCATCCTCGTCGAGCGCGCTGAACCCAGCACAGCCGACCGTCGCGGTTGATTTTTCAAATCCGGCCGCCCCGGTCGTCACCGTCGATACCTATGGCGGAAGCATTGTCGTGTGCGGGGCCAACCCCGACGGTAGCGAGCTCTGCAATTTTTCGATCACCGTCCCGACGAGCAGCACACCGTACGACGTGCAGGTTAGCACCTTCGATAGCGCACCGAGCACCACGGGCGGCGCGGTTTTCAATACGACCGACCTGCTCTCGCAGCAGACATTCACCGGTATCAACGTGTCCTCGGGTGTTGTGAACTCGCCGCTCGCACTCGTGCTCGACGGCATTCCGGCGAGTACCGAGCTCGTGCCGATGCCGAACCAGGTGCATCTGCAGCCCAACGGCGGCGGCTTCACGCTGATCGGCATGACGCCGGTTATGGCGCATATCTACGCGCTCGACCGCGACGGCAACACTATCGTCGGCGACGGCGCACCGCAGATCTGCGTGCAGTCGCCGACCGATGCGACGACGGGCTCGCCGTACGTTTCCGTCAGCGTCTCATCACCCGGAACGGGACCGAGCGGCCAAACCTGCGATAACGCACCGACGACCGAACCGATTTGGACGCTGCAGACGAAGAGTTGGAGCGCATCGTCGCTGAGCCTCACCCTCAACGCCATCGCAAGCGGCCCATCGCCGACCGGCGGCACCGGAGCTGCTGCTACGACCACCCTATCACTGAGCGAAGAGCAAGAGGTGTGGGTGGGAATGAATACCGGCATCGTTCAAGTGGCGGGATACGGATTTACGCCGAGCAGCACTTCCGGCACGCCGGGGACATTGAGCCCGATCGCGAGCGATACCGGGGGCGGCTCCGGCGCCAATTCCCTCTTTGGCAGCGCCTTTGATCCGAAGAGCGGAACGCTCTGGATTGGCGGTCTTGGCACGACCGCCTTTATCGAGGCTTTCACTCCGTCGATTGGCGCCGCACCCTTCCCAAGCCTATCGCTCTCCTCCATCGCTCCGTCAGCGCCGGCAGCGCTCGTCGACGCAAACCTCGCCCATCCGCAGAACATGGCCGTCGACAGCGCGCAGAGACTTTGGGTCGTCGATCCTCAGTACGTTCCCGGTGCATCGATTATCGACTATTCCATTAGCAATCCCGCGACCCCGACCGGACCGGTCAGCACAACCACGATAACGACGATGACCTTCATGGGTGGGCTGGCACTCGACCCAGGAACCGAGGGCGACGGTCGCCCGCCGACGCTCTGGCTCTCCGGAATGACCGGCCCGAATCTCACGGGTAGCGGGACGATATTCGCATATAACATCTCGACCGGAACGCCGACGCCGATCACCATCAACGGTGCCCCTTCGATTTCGGGAAGCTATCCCAATGGAATTGCCGTCACCGAGAACGGCCAACTCCTCCTCGACGAAGATTCCAGCGCTGAAAACTTCGGCGTCTATCAGAGCTCCTACAGCACCGCCACCGGGCAGTACACGCTCACGCAGCCAGCCGGGACTCCCAATCTCATCAATATCAGCGCAACTGGATTGAACGTGTATTCGCTTGCGGCGACCTATCCGAATGCCTCCGGGTTCTACGATGTCCTGATCGGGGGGACGTATCTCGGCGGCGGTCGCGGTGCCGGCGCGCTCCTGGACTGTGCAAGCGGCCCGAGCGCCCTTACCTGCCCAACGACCGGACAGCCCGGCTTTAATACGCAACCACCGCTGAACGCTGCAACGACGGTTGTCGTCGTTCCGTAACCTTTCCCTCTCCCCTACACGCCGCGCACGAAGATCGCAAGCGCCATCGTGATGCCGAGCACGATAACCGCGACGCGCATCGCCGACGAACTCACCCGAAGCGCGAGCCGCGCGCCGACGTAGCCGCCGAGCATCGCCGCCGCCGCCATCAGGATCGCCTGCGGCCACCAAATAACCCGCGCGAGCGCGAACGGTACGATTGCGATGCCGTTGATCGCGATGGCGAGCGCATTCTTAATGCCGTTCGCTGCGTGGACGCTCGGCAAGGGAAAGAATGCGAGCAACGCGAGCATCGCATACCCCATCCCGGCGCCGAAATAGCCGCCGTAGATCGAAACGCCGAACTGCGCGGCGAGTTGCACCCAACTCGCGCGGTGCTCGGCACGCGCGCGCTCGGCGGCGACAATGCGCGGCCCGAACGCGAAGAGCGCGACCGCAGCGAGCAGCAACCACGGCACCATCCGCTCGAACACCGTGGACGGCGTGCGCAGGAGCAGCAGCGCCCCAAGCGTCGCGCCGACGAGGCTGACGACGAAGAGCGGAGCGATCAAGCGACGTTGCTCGGCGATCTCTCTGCGATATCCGCGCGCGCTCCCGATCACCCCGACCCACATCGCGGTGTTGTTCGTCGCGTTGGCGACGATCGGCGGAACGCCGACGAAAAGCAGTGCCGGAAACGAAAGAAACGATCCGCCGCCTGCGACGCTATTGATCGCACCGCCGATAAAAGCGGCGATTGCGAGCAACCACCACGCGTGGGGAAGCAGCGCTACGATGTCGCGGTACGCTCGCGCTTGGTGACGCGATAGACGCGCCGCACGCCGCGCAGGTTCTCGATCTTGGTCAGCAGTTTGTGGAGATGTTCGAGGTCGCGAATCTGTACCGTGAGGCTGGTTACCGCGCTGCCGTCTTTGCGCGCACGCGCCGTCACCGAGCTCACCGAGGTCTTCAACTCGGCGAAGACGCCCATGATGTCACCGAGCAATTGCGCGCGGTCGTCGGCTTCGACTTCGACATCGACGGCATGCGTCTGGTCGGCTTCGTTGCTCCATTCCGCTTGCAAAATCCGCTCCGGCGTCGCGTTCATAAACGCGACGTTCGGGCAGTCGGCGCGATGGACGCTGACGCCGCGACCGATCGTGACGTAGCCGATAATCGGATCCCCGGGAACCGGCGAACAACATTTCGAGAGCCGCACCACCACATCGTCGACGCCGGCGATCAGGACGCCGCTGCGCTTGCGCACGCCGCGCCGCGCCGTCGATTTGCGCACGACCTTCGTGAGATCGACGACGTTCTCGGCTTTGAGATCTTCGCGAATGCGGTTGACGACCGAACTCGCCGATGCGTCGCCGAAACCGATCGAGGCGTAAAGATCGGTCGGGCTGCTGAAGTTCATCTTCGCCGCGATCCGTTCGATCAGCGCTCCACGCGCGAGATCGACGCGGAGGTGATTGCGCGCAAGCTCGTTCTCGACCGCTTCTTGCCCGGCGATCACATTCTCTTCGCGGCGCTCCTTGCGGAACCACTGCTTGATGCGGTGCTTCGCGCCGCCGGTCTTGACGATCGAGAGCCAATCGAGCGAGGGACGACCGCTCGATTTATTGACGAGGATCTCGCAGATATCGCCGTTCTGCAACTGCGAATCGAGCGGAACGATGCGCCCGTTCACCTTCGCGCCGACGCAGTGGTTACCGACGTCGGTATGAACGCTGTAGGCAAAATCGATCGGTGTTCCCCCGGCGGGGAC
>JAKBCP010000101.1 GCA_021807645.1 bacterium | reverse complement strand
TTCCGATCTCTCGTTGCTCCCTTATGCTCCCATCGGGAGCGTGGTATGTGGTCAGAGGTCGGCAGGACGCCGCGCTCTGTATCTGTTAAGAACGCCTTGGAAGAGCATTTGGTTGGGCTTGAGGCCCAAATACCAGCGAAAAAATTGGAGAAGGAACGTGAGAAGCTCGGGAATCCGTACGATCGCCCTCGCCGCCGCTACGGCGCTCGCCCTTCCGGGCCTGCCGGGGGCGGCAGCGACGACGATGCCGCCGGCCCTACAGATAGCGATCCTCGAGCAAAAACGCTCGCTGGGGCATGGGACGCTCGCCCATCTACTCGACACCGGGGATACGCTGGTGGCGGCACGCGCGGCGCTTGCGCTGGGGCGGACGAAGCAGCCGGCCGCCGCCCCGGTGCTGCTCAACCACGTCGCCGATTCGCGCCCGGCGGTGCGCGCGCTCTCCCTCTTCGCGCTCGGCCTGCTCGCCGACGGACGCGGTATCCCGGCGATGCTCCGCGGCATGCACGACGAAAATAGCGCGGTCCGCGTCGGCGCGCTCGACGCGCTCGACCGAGAGGTTATGGCGGCGCAAGTCCCCGCCGCCTTCGTGCCTCGCGTCGCTCGGGCGGAGATGCGTGCGGCTCTGCGCGACGCCAGCCCGATCGTGCGGTCGATCGCTGCGATCGATCTCGTTGGGCTCGCAACCGGGCCGAATGCCGCCTCGGCCGCCGCCGTGCTGCTGAGGGTCTTCCAGCACGACCGGTCGCTGCGGGTTCGCCGAGCGGCGATGTGGGCGATCTTCCGCGGCTACGCGGCGAAGGTGCCGCGCAAAGTGCTGCTGCAAGCGCTCGCCGATCACGATAGCGTGATCCGGATCGAGGCGGTCCGGGCGATCGGCGGCAGCAAGGATCCGGCGCTGCTCTCGGCACTCAAGCCAATGCTCCACGACCGGTCGTGGCGCGTCGCCGAGCAGGTCGGCGAGGCGATCCTCGCCCTCGAGGGGCGCCCGGCGACGCAGCACTGGAAGAAGATCCCGCCATGGGTTCACCTCCCGCCGATTCACCCGAGCCCGCTCGACCGGCTACCGGCCCTTCCGCGCCCGGCGCAGCCGCCTCGACCGACCGCACCGAATCCCTCGGCTCTCGCGCCGACGCTCTCGCTCGATCCGACGACGGCAGCGGAGATGATCGGCCCGGCTCCGGGGCCGCACCCGCGCGTTCGCATCGTGACGACGCAAGGGAATATCTATTTTGAACTCTTTCCCGAGTGGGCTCCATTGACGGTTGCAAATTTCTTGAACGTCGCGGCGCGCGGATACTACGATAACCAGCCGTGGTTTCGCATCGTGCCCGATTTCGTCGTGCAGACCGGCGACCCGTCGGCGAATGCACCGGGACTCGGCTATACGATCGGAGCCGAAGAGAACCCGA
The DNA here is from genome assembly GCA_021807645.1 of bacterium. Lineage (GTDB taxonomy): Bacteria > Vulcanimicrobiota > Vulcanimicrobiia > Vulcanimicrobiales > Vulcanimicrobiaceae > JABEUX01. Next base: position 3,468 of record JAKBCP010000101.1, on the reverse strand, counting down.
TGTTGCAAGGGAGCGATATTCTCTCGATGGGGCTCGATTACCCCAACGGAAAACCTGCGCGCGATTCGGCGTCGACCGAATATTACATCACGCTTTCACCGCAATACCATCTCGACCGCGACTTCACGGTCTTCGGAAAAGTTATCGCCGGCGCCGCGGTGCTCGCCCATCTCACCGAAGCGGATAAGGTGATTCGTATCGATCGCATCGCCGATGTCGATTTGAAGGCGTCGGCGCCGCGATAGACGCGCCGAGGCGCTAGAAATTTGTCTGACTTCGGCACGTTGCCGTCTCCAGGCCGCCTTTCGTCCGTCTACTTCGTTGCTCATCGGTCACGAAGCTACGGCTTCGCTCCCTCTTCGTGCCTCGTTTTCGAACGAAATTCGGCGCTGGATCCGAAAACGGCCGAAGTCAGACAAACTCCTAGAAAAGGCGCCGGGAATCGAGCAGTATCGTTACCGGGCCGTCGTTTACCGATGCGACGGCCATCGTCGCCCCGAAACGACCGTACGCGACGCGCAGGGCGTAGCCTTCAAGCAGAGCGCCGACGCGCTCGTAGAGCGCAAGCGCTCGCTCTCCCGGCGCGGCGGCAATGAACGACGGGCGTTTGCCGCGGCGCGCATCGCCGAGTAACGTGAATTGCGAGATCAACAAAACGGCACCGCCGCTTTGGCGAATATCGCGGTTCATCTTCCCGTCTTCATCGTTCCATATCCGTAAGCCGAGGATCTTCTCGGCGATCGTTCGGGCGTCGCTCTCGTCGTCATCGACAGCGACGCCCAAGAGGACGAGAAATCCTGCGCCGATCGCGCCGACGAGCTCGTCGCCGACGCGTACGCTTGCCTCGGAGACGCGCGTGAGAACGGCGCGCACGGGGCTACTTGCTGAAGATCGAGGAGAGCGCGAAGATTGCGTTCTCCCGGCGCTCCATAACGCGGCGGAAAAAATATCCCGCCCAATGCGTGCCGAACGGAACGTAGATGCGGACCCGGTGCCCGCGAGCTACGAGATCGCGTTGTAAGCTGGGTCGGCATCCGAAAAGCATCTGAAATTCGTAGCGCTCCGGCGGTATCGACCGCTCGGCAATAAAACGTTCGAGTTCGGCAACGAGGCCGATATCGTGCGTTGCAAGCGCCGGATAGTTCCCCTCGAGGAGCAGCCGCTTCGCGTCGGCGAGATACTGCGTGCGAATCTCCGGCATCGATTTTATCGCGATCGTTTCGGGCTCGTTGTAGGCCCCCTTGCAGATGCGTACGCGTTGGCGCAGCGCGATCGCATGGGTGACGTCGCTCGGGGTACGTTTGAGGTACGCCTGTAACACCGGGCCGACGTTACCGTGTTTGGCGAATGCGCGATCGACGACGCGAAGGGTCGCGTCGGTCACCGCGCTTCCCTCCATATCGACGCGAACGAAGGGATCGGGGTTGGCGGCGGCTCGGCGGAGGACCGTCGAGAGGTTCTCCAAAGCGAAATCCTCGCCGACGAGCAGCCCCATCGCCGAGAGCTTCACCGAGACGTTCGTCTGCAGCCCCGAGAGCCCAATGGCGTCGAGCATCTCCAAGTACGTGTCGCGTGTCGCGGTGGCGGCTGCCGGGTCGAGGACATCCTCGCCGAGGAAGTCCAGCGTCGCCGTCATTCCAGCGGCGTTGAGCTCGGCGACCGCCTCGAGGGCCGTCTTCATCGTCTCTCCGGCGACGAAGCGCTTTGCGAGGAAGAAAAACTTCTTCTGAAATGCTGAATCCGGCGCGAAAAGCCGGTCGATGACTGCCATGCACCCATCTTCGACGCAGGCGAGCCCGGGCGCTGCTAGAAAGACCAGTTTTGTCGTGCCGAAATTTTACGTACCGTTGACCGAATCGGCGAGGCTGGGATCGCCCCGGAGTGCTAATGTCTGAAGATATGCCGCAGCGCAACTGGCGAGTGCTCATCGCTGACGACGACCCTGCGATCTGCACGTTGGTCGATACCGTCCTGCGCAAGGGCCCCTTCCAAATGATCGTCTGCAACGATGCCGAGAGTGCCCTCGTTGCGATCGGCCGTGAAGATCCGTTCGATATCATCATTTGCGATTTCATGTTGCCCGGCATCTCGGGGCTCGATCTCATCGAGCGGTTGCGTTCGAACGAACGCACGCGCGGCGTGCCGATTCTCATGATTAGCGGCCATACCAACTACGCAATGGACGGGCGCGCGAAAAATGCCGGCGCAAATCTCTTTCTCAACAAACCGTTTACGATCTCGCAACTGCGAGCCGCGGTCAATCAACTGCTCGCGATCTCGCGCCCCAGTTTCGGCGGTTCGGGCAACCCGGCGGCGCGGTAGGAAGCCCCTACCGCTTTGGCGTTTCTGAAGGTTCTCTTTGTAGCGATCGCACTCGCGCTCGATGTTTTTGCCGTGGCAATCGGCGTCGGGTTGCGCGGCCTCGATCTCGGCGCTCGGGTGCGCATCGGCGCGAGTTTCGCCGCCGCGGAAATGGGGATGTCGCTCGTCGGCCTCGAACTCGGCGGACTCGCCGGGCGCGCGCTCGGATTGCATGCCGGGTATCTGGGCTTCGCCGTCCTCATTCTTCTGGGAATCGCGATGATCGTTCAAGCGATTCGCGAGAGCGAGCGTGCGCCGCTCGACCTCTCGCGCGGTTGGGGTTTGATGCTCGCCGCGCTCTCCGTGAGCGTCGACTCTCTCGGCGTCGGTTTCTCGATCCACTATATCGGCGTCCCGATCTTTGTGACGCTCGTGACGATCGGCGTCGTTTCCGTGCTCTCGACGACGATCGGCATCACGTTCGGGCGCCTATTAGGGCAACGCATCGAAGCTTCGGCGGAATTACTCGCCGGCGTCGCATTGGTGATCGCCGGGGCAGGGTTCGCCGTGCTCCAGGCGCTCGGCATAGCATAGCGAAAACCTCGGTTATGGAGGTTTCCGATCTGCTGCTCGATCGTGCGCTCGCTACCGGCGCGCGCAGCATCGCCGTCATCGGCACCGGCAAAAACGTCGGCAAGACGGTCGTCATGCGGGCGATCTATCGCGCCGCCCTTGCGCGCGGCATGGAGGTTGGGCTCACGTCGATCGGCCGCGACGGCGAAGCGAACGATTTCGTCGATGCGGTTGCCAAGCCGCGGTTGCGCCTTGCGCCGGGAACGCTCGTTGCCGGCGCACTCGGCGCGCTCCCTCGTTCGCCGTCGTTGCAGTGGCTCGATCGTACCGACGTGCAGAGCGCGAGCGGTCCGCTCGCAATCGTTCGCGTGTGCACCGAGAGTGAGGTAGAGTTAGTCGGGGCGCCGACTGCATCGGGGCTGCGCGGGTGCGTCGCCGCGCTCTTCGCTCACGGTGCCGAGATCGTCGCTATCGACGGCGCAATCGATCGCATCGCGGCGTTACGCGAAGAAGACGCGGTGATCGTCTGTTGCGGCGCCGCATCGTCGAGCAGCATCGAGTCGATCGCCGCGGAAGCCGGCGCGCTCGTCGCCT
>JAKBCP010000100.1 GCA_021807645.1 bacterium | reverse complement strand
GGCCTGGCAAACTCGGAATGGAAACGCTCGAGCGCGGCATGGAATGCGGTGCCGTAACTCGCGGCCGGAGCGTTGGGCTCGTCGATGGGGTCGCAGACATATCGATAAAACCAACGCCGCCTGCAATCGACGAACATGTTGAGCGCCGAGGCGCTGAAGGGGCGGTTCGGCGTCGGAACGGGCTGCGGGGGGTCGGGAGGGAGCGCGCTTGGCTCAACGACTTCTCGGAGCGTCGGCGCGGAGAACTGCGCTGCGGTGCGGTCGGCGGATTCAAACAGGAACTCGAGCGCACGCGGTTCGCGGTTCGCCCGCGCTTCCCGTGCCGCCGATCGCCAAAGGGCGAATGCCTCTCCCTCGCGAGAATCCCGCGAAAGGGGGAGTCCGGGGGCATCCTCAAGCGGGCTTCGGGTCGCGCGAGTCAGCGCGATCGCGGCGGTTGCCGAGATCGACGAGATCGCCGAATAGGCGAGCAGCAATCGCTCCAGCGCGGACCGGTCGCCACGGTTCGACCACGCGAGCGCGTCCTGCGCGATCGTCGGGCGGAGCATTGCAAACTTCACGTCGCGCTATGGTTTCAGGAAGAGGCTTCGTCCCCTCCCGCGAAGTCCGCTCAAAAGTGAGGTCTTCTCGCATGAAACGCATCATCGTCGGCATCAGCGGCGCGAGTGGAAGCGCGTACGGCTACATGGCACTCCAAGCGCTTCGCGCGATCGGCGGCGTCGAGACGCATCTCGTGCTCAGCTCCGCAGCCCGGCGAACGATCGAGTTGGAGACCGATCTCACCGTCGACGATTTTCACGCGCTTGCCGATGTCGTCTATCGGGATGACGATCTCGCCGCAGCGATATCGAGCGGCTCGTTCTTAACCGACGGTATGATGGTCGTGCCATGCTCGATGAAGAGCGCGAGTGCGATCGCCTACTCGCTGAACGATAATTTATTGGCGCGTGCCGCCGACGTATGCCTCAAGGAGCGTCGGCGTGTGGTGCTCGTCGTTCGCGAGACGCCTCTGCACCTCGGGCATTTGCGCACGCTTGCGCAACTTGCCGAGATCGGGGCGACGATTCTTCCGCCGGTCCCGGCGCTCTATGCAAACCCGCGCAGCGTCGACGATATCGTCGCGCACACCGTCGGTAAGGTCCTCGACCAATTCGGTATCCCCAACGAACTCTTCAGGCGTTGGCGGAGCCCAGAAGTCGTTCCGCCAGCGCCACATCGCTGAGCCGATCCACGTTCACGGCGAATTCCGGATGCGGCGAGGGAATCGCCCGCACGGTCGCTCCCACGATCGCACTCGCGCGCGCCTCCGCACGCTCGATGCTGAGTTGACCGAGCGCGTAACGCGCGAGTAAGCCCCAGCCGAAGAGTCCGGCAAGCCGGAGCGGCGATTTGCGCGCGGCGCCGAGCCGTTCGATAAAGGCATCGAGTCGCGGCAGCGCGCGCGGCTTTATTGCGATCGCGCCGCCGCCGCAGTAGCGTCCCTCGCGCATGCGCGCCCACGTGTGCGGGACCTCGGGGAAGCGTCGCACGTGCACGCCGTACTCGACGCACCCGTACCCGATATCCGCATCTGCCTCGGTCGCGCGTGCAGTAAAATCGTCGACGGCGGCGGTGGAGAGCATGGGGAGATCGCTGGTCCAGACGGCGACGATCTCATCGGGCGGGAGTCCCGCTAACCCGGAGCGCAACGAGTCGCGAATCTTCGCACCGTCGGGTACGATTTCGTCGGCGAGTGCAAGTGCGCTGTGGCCGTGCGCGCTCGGCGGAGCGACGACGCGAATCGCCGTGATGCCTGTGGAGGCGCGCAGCGGCGCGAGCGTTCGCTCGAGCAGCGTGCGGCCGGAGATCAGTGCAAACGCCTTATTCGGTGCGCCCGGCGTTCCGGCGGCAATCGCATCGTGCGGCCCGCCGGCGAGGACGACGCATCTCACGCCGGGAGCCCCCGCCAGGCGAGATCGGAACGAAATGCCGCGACGTAGCGACGATACTCCGGCGGTAGCTCGACGCGCTCGGCCGCAGCGGCGGCGTCGTCGAGCCGTTCGTAGAGCGCGAAGATACTCGAGCCCGATCCCGTGAGGAGCGCTCGCGCCGCCCCCGCGGCCTCAACCGCCGCCACCGCTCGCGCGATCTCCGGGTGCCGCGCGAGTGCGTCCTCGTGAAAATCGTTACCGAGTAGTTGCGAGAGTTCGCGGAAGTCGGCTCGCTGGAGCGCCTCGAGCGCTCGGAGCCCGAGGCTCTCATTTCGCGGGCGTTGTGGGCGAGCGCGCTCGTCGAGGAGCCCGAACGCCTCCGCCGTGGAGATCGAGACCGGGGGCTTCACGACGAGCGTCGCCCAGCCCGGAATCGCGCCGACCGGAGTGACGCGCTCGCCGGTGCCTTCGACCAGCGCCGCTCCCTCGGCGAGAAAGAAGGGTACGTCCGAACCGAGCGAGCGTGCCATCGCAAGATCGTCGCGCTCGGGGAGCGTGCCGAAACGCCCGGCGCGCGCTGCGAGTAAGAGCGCGGCGGCGTCGCTCGAACCGCCGCCGAGGCCGGCTTGCACCGGGATTCGCTTTCGCAATGCGATTCGAAAATCGGCGATACCGATCGCACGGGCCGCGCGCAGCACGAGGTTTCCGTCGTCGGCGAGCGCCGGATCGTCGCAGGTGAAGAGCAAACGCTCCGCCGGCTCGATCTCGATCTCATCGTAGAGCGCGATCGGCACCAGAAGCGAGCGGAGTACGTGATAACCGTCGGGGCGCTTGCCGAGCACCTCAAGGGTTAGGTTGACTTTTGCCGGAGCGAAGAGGAGCGAGCGATTCATCGTCGGAGTTGACGATTGTCGAAAGAGCGCGGGCTTCCTGGGCGAATAGAGCGGATATGCGTTCGAGTTATGATGCCCAGCGGAATGAGTTCTGCGCCTACGTCATGCACGAACGCGAGACGCCGTACGGTCTCCTGCTGGGGAACTTCAAATCCTACGCCCAATCGACGGCAAAGGCCGGCGTGCGCGGCCTTTGGGATGCCGACAGCGATCGGATTATCTTCGGGACGCATCAAATCGCCTACCGTCTGCGCGACGTCGGCGTTACCTATTTCCCGCATGAAATCGAGCGCACGTTCACCTTCCTTCCATACGCGCAACTATCGGAGTTCACATTAGGCGAGCGAATTCACGTCACCGAAGCATTCTACGTGCCGCACGGACCGAAATTCGATCGTAGCGTTGCATTCGTGGTCGACCTTACGCTCTATAATCCCGGCGACGCTGCGGTGGAGGTCGCCGTTTTCCCGTGGGCGCTTCTTGTCGGGCAACGTTTCTACGGAGAGACCGAGGCCGATGTCGACGCCGGCGTCGTCGACGGCAGCATCCATGCGGTGAATTCGACGCTGGGCGCGCAACGCTGGTGGGGCGGCTCGCGCGAGCCCTACGCGGCGACCGTCTCGGTTCGCGAACAAGCGTTGCTCGCACAGATGCGAAGCGGAACGTTGCTGGAAGAGGATGCGGTCGTCGAGGCTTTCGTCGAGGGCGGAGATGCGGCGCGCACGTCGAGCGTCCGCGGACGCATTTTCGGAGCGATGGAATATCGCATCGCCGTCGAACCGGGCGCGCGTTCTCTACTGCGGCTCGCCGTCGTCTTTCATAAAGACGGCGATGTCGATCTTCGCCCGCGCTTTAAAGACCTGCTCAACGATTCGAAGGCGCTACACGACACGCAGCGCTATTTCGCCAAACGGCTTGCCGACGCTCGGTTTCTTACCCCATCGCAACGCATATCTCGCGGCGTCGTTTGGGCAAAAGCGAACATGTTGCGCATCGTCAAAGAGTACCCCATCGGCTGGGGTTCTACGAACTCACCGCCATCCGATATTCTCGTGTCACGCGATACCTCGTGGTTCGTTCACGGTTTCGATTATTTCATGCCTGAATTTAGTCGCGACGCTATCGAAGTGTTCAACCAACATATCGAAGAGAGCGGTCTAATGATCGAATACGTTCGCGGCGTTAACGCATATAAGACCGCGTACGATCTCAACATTAACGACGATACGCCGTTGCACTGCATCGCGATGCTGCATCATTATAACGCGACGCTCGACGAAGCGTGGGTGCGCTCGCGGCTTTCGATCGTGCGCCGACTCGCCGACTATTTGCTTTCCCAGCGCGACGACCGCGGACTTCTTTTCGGAAAAGCGCAAGGCGTCGACATGTACGGAATAAGCTCGTGGCGCAACATCATCCCGTATTACAAACTCGACGGAGCCGTCACCGAGATCAACAGCGAAGGCGTCTTTGCGCTTGAAGCGGCGGCGATACTCTGTGCGGTCGCGGGGGATCAGGACGCCTGGCAGCGTTATTCCGATGAGGCGCAATCGCTCCGGGAAGCGACGATGACCCATCTCTTCGACGACGACACCGGCGGGTTCGTCCTGAATATCGACCAAAACGGCGATTTCCAAGATAGCTTTACCGCCGACGAGATCTTTCCGGTCCTCTTCAACGTCGCCGACGCGAGCGAACGCAGCGCGATTCTCAAACGTCTCTCGGAGAGCGACTTTACGACGCCGGTCGGCCTGCGCACGATCTCGACGGCGGATCCGTGGTATTTCCCCTCCTTCGGCTTCGGCTTGCTCGGCGGCGTCTGGCCCGACCTGACGCTCTGGTACGTCGTTGCCTTGGCGCGCAACGGCGGCATCGACGAGGGGGTTGGTTTCCTCGATCGCATCTACGAAGCGATGGAAGGCGGAAGCCCGCGGAATACCGTCCCCGGGGAGTTCGCCGAATGGTTCGACGGCGGCTCGCTGACCAATCGCGGCATGTATCTCTCGCCGTGGACCGGGGCGAAGTACCTCTGGGCGGTCGCCGAGACCGTCGGCGGTTTCGATGGTTATCGCACCAGC
>JAKBCP010000099.1 GCA_021807645.1 bacterium | reverse complement strand
AGTGAAGCGACGTGAAAGCTCCGATTTTGGCTCGGCGCTCGCGGCCGTCGGTCGCTCAAAGCGCGCGACCCTTCGTCGTATCGCCGCCGACTACGCGCAAATCGTCGCGCCGCACGCGCGCGTACGTTTCGATGTCGTCGCTATCGACGGTGAACGCATGATGCATTATCGGAATGCCTTTTAGGGTATAGGAACGATTGCGTGGAACTCCAAGGACGGACTCTCGCGGGGCGATACGAGATCGGCGAACTGCTCGGACGGGGCGGTACGGCCGATACATATCGCGCGCTCGATAAAAAATTAGGACGCGAAGTCGCCGTCAAGGTGTTGATCGAGCGTTCCAGTGACACGATCGAACGGTTGCTCGGCGAGGCTCGCGCGATGGCGCGGCTCAACCATCCGCGCATCGTTGCGGTCTTCGACGCGGGCGAAGACGAGGGCTACCCGTATATTATTATGGAGCTCATGCGCGGGCGCAATCTCGCGGATCTGCGCAGCGGCGAACTCAAGTATAAACAAGCCCTCGGCTTTATCTGCGATATTCTCGAGGGGCTTGATTACGCCCAGTCGCAAGGCATCGTGCATCGCGATATCAAGCCGTCGAACGTTATGCTCGACGAAAACTCCGAGCGCGTGAAGCTTACCGATTTCGGGCTCGCACGGCGCGCGAGCGACGTCACGCAGACGACGCGAACGGGGCAAATTATCGGCACGATCTCGTATTTGGCACCGGAACGCTTTTTGAGCAAACCGGCCGATGTTCGCTCCGATCTCTACTCCGTCGGCATCTTGATGTACGAAATTTTCACCGGTACGCTGCCCTTCCGGAACGATCGCGAGGATATCGTCGCTACAATGTATTCGCACGTTCACGACACGCCGACTCCGCCGCGCGAGATCAACCGAAATATCCCCGAGGCCCTCGAGCGCGTCATCTTGCGCTCGATTGAGAAAGATCCCGGCAAACGCTATCAAACCGCGCGCGAGTTCTATATCGACGTCGACATGCTACGCACCGGGCAGGTCGCGTCTCAGGCCGCGCCGCAGTCCGCGCCCGTTCCGGGCCAAGCAGCCCGTCCGCCGAGAACCTTCGCGACCTCGCCGACGATCGCGAGCGACCCCGACCTGCGCCAAGCAATCGACCAGGCGCTCGCGCCGACCCGAAACCGGAGCGACGCTCTCGAGAACGTCCTCAAAGGGATGATCGCCACGCGCCGAAGAGACTACGATCAGGCCAGCGAGGCGTACGAATTGGCGATGCATGAATTGCAGGCGATCGGCAACCACGTTGAGTATGCAAAGACAGCGATTAAATATGCAACGATGATCTTGCAGAAAAGTTCCGACGGGATGCGAGAGCGTAACGAACTACGCAATGCGGTTAACCGCCTCATGGACGCTCGCAAGATCTTTCGCGATTACGAATTGACCGATCAAATGGCCCAAGCGGAGTACACGATCAACGCGCTCGAACGTACTGCGATAGGCATCATCTTTTAGAAGCGACGCATGCCCGACCAACACCAACCCGAACTCAAACGCTCGGTCACGCCTTGGGGGTCTTTCTCCTGGGGCTACTCCGATGTCGGCGCCGATATCTTCGTCGGCCTCGGCCTGGTTCTGGGTGCCGCAGCCGGCGCCTCAAATGTTGCTTTTCTTTTTGCCGGCATCGTCTACGTCTGCATCGGCTTGGCCTACACCGAACTCGCGGCGACCTACCCGGTGGCAGGCGGCGGCCAATACTTCGTCATGCGCGGCCTCGGCGACTTTCTCGGGTTCATCGCCGGTTGGGCGGTTCTGCTCGATTTCACCATCGACGTGACGCTTTTTGCCTGGAGTTGCGTTGACTATCTCAGCGAAGTCATTCCGCAACTGCTCAATCCAATCCATCCATGGGTACATTTTATCGCCGTCTTTGCGTTGATCGCAGGGCTCTGCCTCCTCAACGTGCTCGGCGTTCGCGAGAGCACCACCTTCAACGGCGTCGTCTCCGCACTCGACGTTATCAGCGAGACCTCGATTCTCTTCTTCGGCTTTCTCTTCGCGTTTCGCCCTGAATTGCTCGTTCACACCATGACGACGCAATGGCCGAGTACCTTCAACCTCATGCTCGGTGCCTCGTACGCGATCATCTCGTTCGTCGGTCTCGAATCGATCTCGCAGGCGGCGCAAGAGACGCAGCGGCCGGCATCGATCATTCCGCGCACCTCGATTGCGTTGATTCTTACGATTCTCATCTACGCGCTCGCCTATTCGAACCTCGCGCTGGGAATGGTTCCCTGGCACCAAATTCCGGCCGATGCAATGGGGCATGCCCAGACGCTCTGGCAGTGGCTCGGCAACAACGACAACAACGGCAAGGCCGTCGCGCTGCTTGCCAAAGAGGTGCCCTACTTCGGCGCGCTCGCCGCGCTCTACGTCCCGATTCTCGGCGCGATCTTGCTCCTCATATCGTCGAACTCCGGTGTCTTCGGCAGCTCGCGTATCGCCTATGCGATGGCGAACGCAAAGCTGCTTCCTTCGATTTTCCAGCGCGTCAATCGGCGCTTTCGAACTCCGGCGATCTCGATTGTTGCTTTCTGCGCAATCGCCGTAGTCGAGCTGATTTTTGCCGCCTGGCCATCGCTCGACCCCGGTGCCGCAGCATTCTACGCAAAGTTTTTTCACGGCGAGGGCGGTATCGGTTTCCTCGGCGATCTCTATGCTTTCGGAGCGGCGACGAGTTATTCGTTCGTTTTCCTTGCATTGATTGCGCTGCGGTTGAACGATCCGCTGAGCCCGCGCAAATTCCGCATCCCGCTGAACATACCGCTGACCTACAAGGGCGAACGCGTACTCTTCCCGGTGATCGGAGTACTGGGATTCATCGGCATTCTCTCGATTCTCGTCTTTACGATTATCACGCACGACCTCGGGCGCATCGCCGGACCGGCGTGGCTGATCCTCGGCTTCATCATCTTCGTCGTCTATCGCCGCAGTAAAGGGCTGCCGGTCTTCGGTTCGGCCCCGCACGATTGGCGCCACGAGCAAATCGGCATCCTTCGCGACGCCGGCGAGTTGGAACTGATGGACGAATATCTCGCGCGGCTTAAAGAGCGCGAACCCGCGCGGGCTGCGGAGATCGGATAGCGCGATGCTGTACTATCGCGCACTCATCTCCATCGCACTCGTCATCGTCGGCGCTATCGTGCTGGTCCGCACGCTGCATCTGGGTTTCGGCCTCCCCGAACTACCCGGCATCGTCCTCGGGGCGGCGGTGACCGCGCTTGGCGCCTATCGTCTGCGGCAGATCGTCCGCGTATGGGCGGAGCGCCCGTGATCGCCATCGATCCCATCGGGGCGCTGATCGCCGCCGCGATCGTCCTCGCCGTCATCGCGACGCTGTGGTGGATGCTTCACCCGCCGATCAGCAAGGTTCAGGAGATCGCCCGCGATGCAGAGACCGAACTCGAACGGATGGTCGGCTCGATCATCGTCGTCTTCTCCGAGAATATCGCCTCGCAGCACATGATGGCGCTCGCAGCGAAGCTCGCAAAAGGGGAGCGATCGGAGCTCTTAGCGATCTACGTGGTCTCGGTTCCCTACTCGCTTCCGCCCGATGCCGAGATGACCGACGAGGAACGCCGCGCGCTCGATGCGCTCGGCGCGGCGCAAGCGATCGCCGCCAAGGCCGATATCAATCTGCGCACCGAAACGGTAAAGGCCCGATCGACGAAGCAGGCCGTGCTCGATATCGCCAAGCGCGAGCGCGCGAACCTGATCGTGCTCGGTTCGTTCCGCGAGGGGAAATATACCGGAGCGCCCCTCAGCCGCACCATCGAGGAGATCGCCGCCGAGGCAAAGTGCGATGTCATCATCGGCGTCGAGGGCAAGCACGGCAACCTCCTCGTCGATCAGCTCGGATTCGAACAGACCGAGCAGGGCGAGACCGCTCCATAACGCGAACGCGCCTGGGAACGTTCTCATCATTGAGGAGGATCCCAATCCCATGAAATCGTTTTTTCGGCTCGGCGCCACCGCAGTAGCGCTTCTCTCCCTCGCGGCGATGCCGCTCGCGGCGCTCGCCGCCGGGAAGGCACCGGCCCTTGCGGCCTTCGACGCGGCGTTTTCGCACGTCCACGATTACACCGTGCAGCTCCGTTCGCACGAAGTCAAAGGTTCGGCGACGCAAAACCGCGTCTATCAATATTCGTTTATGAAGCCACATTTTGCGAAGACGCTCATCATCTCCGGTGACGGACAAGGCTCCGGCGGCGTTTGGGCCGGCGGCGACCAAGTCAGCGGACACCAGGGCGGCTTCCTGTCTGGCATCCACCTCAAGGTGGGGCTCCACGACGGCCGCGCGGTCTCGCTTCGCGGTTATACGATTCCCGACGGCCTCATCCAGAATATCGTTGCGAAGTATCAAACCACGGCGGGAACGCTTTCGCAAGGAGCCGGCGGCAATGTCGACGGTGTGCCGACGCAGCGCGTCTTCTTAAAAGTCGCAGACCCCGCCGCGAATGACGGGATCACCTCGATGGTCATCTACTTCTCGGAGAAAACGCACTTCCCGGTGCGCAACATTTGGTATCAGGGAAAGACCGCGGTCCTCGATCAGTCTTTTCTCAACCTGCATCTCAACGTCGGCCTAACCCAGAACGACTTCCCGTTCTAACGAGGCGTTAGGAACAAAAAGAGCGGTATCTCGGCGCTATCGCGCGGCGAGGTACCGCTTTCGAATTTCATCGAGAGCGACGGCGAGCAAGATCACGGCCCCCAGCACGACCTTCTGCAGATAGGAATCGATGTTGAGGAGATTCATCGCGTTATCGAGCAAGCCGATCAAGAGTGCACCGAAAAACGTACCGACGATCGTGCCGCGCCCGCCGGCGAGGCTGGTGCCGCC
>JAKBCP010000098.1:1821-4924 GCA_021807645.1 bacterium | reverse complement strand
ACTCTTCGTCGGGAATGCTGATATTGAATTCGGTTTCGAACGCCATCACCAATTCCACCTGGTCGAGTGAATCGGCACCGAGATCGTCGGTGATCGAGGCTTCCGGCGTCACTTCTGACTCCTGAACGCCGAGTTGTTCGACGATGACTTTCTTAACGCGATCGAAGGTGCTGCTGGACATGATTCTCCTTGTAGTACGGTGATACGGATTTAGGTGACGATGCCGCCGTCAACGACGATACATTGCCCGGTGACGTATCGCGACGCATCGGAGCAAAGAAACGACACCACCCCGGCAACATCCTCCGGGGTCCCCGCGCGCCCGAGCGCCGTTTTGGCGATCAGCGCGTCGCGGTACGCTGCCGGCATCGAGGCGGTCATCGCCGTCTCGATCAGTCCCGGAGCGACACTATTCACGCGGATATTCCGCGACCCTAGCTCCTTGGCGAGCGAGCTGCCCAGCGCGAGGAGCGCCGCTTTCGATGCGGCATAAGCACTCTGTCCGGCATTTCCGGTGATTCCGACGATGCTGCTTAGCAAAACGATGCTTCCCGAGCGCTGCTTCATCATCGGACGCGTGACCGCTGCACAGAGGTAGAACGCCGATTTCACGTTGACGTCGAGGAGGTGATCGAGCTGTTCGGGCTTCATGCGCATCAACAGAGCATCGATCGATTGCCCGGCGTTGGCAACGGCGAAATCGATTCTCCCGAAAGCATCCTGCGCGCGCACGACGGCGGCATCGACCGAAGCTGCATCAGCGACGTCGGCGACGAGAATCTCAATGCGCGCGTCGGGGCGCACCGAGCGACAGGCCGCCGCACTTTCTTCCAACGCCGCGGTATCGCGGCCGACAAGCGCGCAGTCGGCGCCTCCGCGTACGAGATCGACGGCGATGGCACGGCCGATGCCGCGGCTCGCTCCGGTCACGATTGCACTGCGGCCTGCAAAGATCACGCGCCTACCTCCGAAAGGAGGCGCGCTTCGAGTCGCTCGATCCCGGCGGCATCGTTGATCGCGATAACCTCGGGGGCGTTCGGCACGCGTTTCATCATTGGCGCCAGCACGGCGCTCGCCCCGAACTCAATGACGAGATCGAGCTTGCACTCGAGCAATCGGATTGCGGTTTCGTGCCAACGTACTTCGTGGACGATCGAAGTGACGAGGTTCTTGCGCATCGCATCGGTACTGCGATAGGGTTGCGCGTCGACGTTGGAGATGACCTCGATGTGCTCGGGCATCGTAAAGCTCGCCGCATCGACGGCTCGCTGGAAACGCTCGACCGCCGGCTCCATTAACGCCGAATGCCACGCTCCCGAGACGTTGAGCGGAACGACACGCTTGGCCCCGGCTGCAAGCGCCGCTTCACCGGCCGCGAGCACCGCATCGAGATCGCCGGAGATAACGATCTGTGCGGGTGCGTTGAAATTTGCGGGGGAGACGCGCAAACCCGTGCGCGCTTGCGTCGCATCGGTCACCGCGCGCACGGCAGCGGCATCGAGGCCGAGGATCGCCGACATGCCGCCCGGCGCGGCGGCGGCCGCCTCGCTCATCGCTTTTCCACGCTCGTCGACGATGCGCAGCGCGTTTTCAAACGAGATCGCACCGGCGATAACGAGACTGCAAAACTCGGCGAAAGAATGCCCCGCCGTCGCGACGATCTGTCGGTCGAGCCCGCGAACTGCCGACGCGAGCGCAAGATTGGTGACGAAGATCGCGGGCTGGCTATACTGCGTCTCGCGCAAACGATCTTCGGGGCCCTCGCGTTGCAACGCCAATAGATCGTAACCGAGAATTTTTTCAGCGCGCTCGAACAGGTCGGCGGCAGCAGCAAAGCGTTGCGCTACATCGACGCCCATGCCCAGCATCTGCGAGCCCTGCCCCGGGAAAACGACGCCGATTCGCAACGAACTCACGCCGACCACCTCCACGTTACCGCTCCCCACGAAAGCCCGCCGCCGAATGCCACGAACACGATCACGTCGTCGTCGTGAACGCGCCCCGCTGCAACGGCCTCGGAGAGCGCAATCGGAATCGATGCCGCCGAGGTATTTCCGTATTCATGAATGTTGATGACGACGCGGTCGGGGCCCATGTTCAAGTATTTCGCAGCCGCGTCGACGATGCGCTTATTCGCCTGATGTGGAATGAGGAGGTTCAAATCGTCGCGGGTGAGGTTCGCTTTTTGTAGCGCCACGTCGGTCGCCGCGATCATTTTCGTTACGGCGAACTTAAAGACTTCGCGCCCCTGCATCGAAAGGAAATTTTTGCGTTCGGCGAGTTTCTCGGCGTCGATCGGGTTGCGCGAGCCGCCGGCCTCGACGAAGAGCAATTCCGGGCGGCTTCCGTCCGAGCCGAGTTCCGAGGAGAGAAAGGAATCTTTCTCCGACGCTTCGAGCACGACCGCGCCGGCGCCATCGCCGAAAAGGATCGCCGAACCGCGATCTTCGTAGTTCGTAATCGAGGTGAGCGTCTCGGCACCGATGAGAAGGATACGCTTATAGACGCCGCCGCGAATCAACGCCGAAGCCGTCGTCAAGCCGTAAATAAAACCGCTGCAAGCGATATTGATATCGAAGCCCGGTTTATCGACCCCGCCGAGCCGCGAGGCAACGATGCAACCGGTTGCGGGAAAACTATAATCGGGCGTCACGGTCGCGACGATGAAGCAATCGATATCGCTTGCATCGAGGCCGGCGTGCGCGAGCGCTTTGCGCCCGGCGGCGACGGCAAGATCGCTCGTCGCTTCGCCCGGGGCGACCCAATGGCGCCGCTTCATACCGGTGCGCGAGACGATCCACTCGTCGGAGGTATCGAGCCAGCCCGCGAAATCTTCGTTCGTAACCACGCGTTCGGGCGCATAATGCCCGACGCCGGCGATTCGAACTCCGGTCAGCGACACTTAGTCGTGCGTGTGGCCGGCGTGTTCGTCGCGGACTTCAACCACCGTGCGCCCATCGTACGTTCCGCAATGTTCGCAGATGAAGTGCGGACGCTTCGGTTGGCGGCACTGCGAGCAGGCCGTCGTCGTCACCGGGTTGAGCTTCCAATTCGCGGCCCGACGGCTACGCGTCTTGCTGCGAGGGGTTTCCATTTTAAGTTC
>JAKBCP010000098.1:0-1811 GCA_021807645.1 bacterium | reverse complement strand
CCGCAGACTCCGCAGAGTCCCCGACAGTCTTCGGAGCAACGCATCCGCATCGGAAGCGCGCCGAGCAGCACCTGCTGCGCTAGATCCGCGATATCCAATCTCCCGCCGAGAAGGACGTTTCCTTCGCCGAAGGGATCGTCCTCGCGACCGACGTGCGGGTTGATGCGCTCGTCGATTGCGACGCGCATCGGCCGCTCGACCTCGTCGAGGCATCCCACGCACGCAGCGCTCACCGTGCCCGCCGCCTCACCG
This sequence comes from bacterium, assembly GCA_021807645.1. Classification (GTDB taxonomy): domain Bacteria; phylum Vulcanimicrobiota; class Vulcanimicrobiia; order Vulcanimicrobiales; family Vulcanimicrobiaceae; genus JABEUX01. Next base: position 1,559 of record JAKBCP010000098.1, on the reverse strand, counting down.
GTGACGTGGAGCAGGCCGTCGGTGGCCTGAACCTCGAGGTGAACGCGAACGGGCCCAACGAACGAGATATCTTCGAAGGGTTCTAAGGCGACCTCGTCATCGATGAGGATCCGCTGGCGGCTTCCCGCGAGGAGGCCGGAGAGATCGACGGTGTGCGAGCGAGCCAAAGAAACCTGCGCCTTGCGTTGGGAAGGCCCCGCCGAGGCGGGGCCCTTTTGGTACAACCAAGACATTGTAGAGGCGGGCCGCGCTCTTGTCAAACCGCGCATTCGTCGCAGAGGGTGGATGCTATGACCGCCCTCTCCGCTTCCGCCGCCTCGCTCGCCGCCCACGGCGTCGCCTATGCCCTCCCGATCGCTCGCGCCGCCGAGCGCAATGGCCTCGACCCCTCCCTGCTCGCGGCGGTCGCCGCCCAAGAGACCGGGGGGCCGGGGGTCAATGCCGGGCGCAACATCCTCGGCGATGGGGGGCACGGGCACGGCCTTTTTCAGATCGATGACCGCTACCACGCCTTCGCCCGAAGCGCCGCCGCGATGGATCCGGCCCAGAATGCCGAGCACGCGGCCGAGATGCTGCATGGCCTGCTCCGACGCTACGGTGGGGACGAGCGCGCCGCACTCTCCGCCTATAACGCGGGCTCGCCGACCGCCCGCGGCACGACGACGCGCTGGAGCGACGGTGCAACGCTCGGCTACGCCGACTCCGTGCTGCGGCATCAGGCGCAGATCGAGGACGCCCGGGCCGAACTTCCGGAGGCCGCCGCCCGCATCGGGAGCTACGCAGCGGCGACGGGATCGCCGCCGGGCATCCCACTCGCCCCGCCGCCGGCGGCGCAGCACGGAGAGCAGCCCTGGCTCGAGGAGCTTGCGGCCGAGACCAACGCCAGCAACGCTAACTTTTAAGGAGAACTATCGTGGCCTTTCTTCCCGCACTCGCCGAAGCCGCCGCGCCGGCCCTGCTCTCGATGGGCGCATCCGCGCTCGCCGGAGGCGCCCAAAACGGAGCGATGAATGCGATGAATTCCTGGGACGAGAACTTCCAGCTCGGCCTCTATGCCTCGCAAATGCAGCACCAAGAGCAGCTCTCGCTGCAGTCGGCGCTCTTCGACGAAGCGACCGCGGAGCGCTCGGAGAACATGCGCGAGATCAATACGCTGCGCAACGTCGAGATGCAGCAGATCAAAGCCGATAACGACATTACCAAGAAGTTCATCCAGTCGATCTCGGCATGAAAGCGGCGCCGACCCAAGTGCGGGGACCCGGCACGCCGGCTCCCGCGACCGCCCCGACGTTGGAGAGCGACGCGATCGCCGCCGAGCATCAAGCCGCCCTCGATCAGGCCTCGCTGCTGGCAATGCACGAGCAGTTCGACGAGGTGACGGCCGTTCGCTCCGAGCAAATGCGCGAGAGCGATGCCCTCCAAAGCCTACTCATGGCCGAGCTCAAGAGCGCCGACGAGACCCTCAAGAAGTGGATCGCGATGATCTAGGCGCACTAGCGGAAATTCGGGAGGGAGGGAGTTGCGCGATGTGCTATACTCCCAAACCGTCGGGCCATTAG
>JAKBCP010000097.1 GCA_021807645.1 bacterium | reverse complement strand
TTAAGCTCGCCGATCACGCCGCCTCGTCTTCGAATCCGCCGTTAAAGAGCGCGGCGATATATGCATGGAGCCCGGGGTCGATGGCGGCTAAACGGGCGCGCGTCGCGCGCGGCCAGGGAGAGCCGATATCGTTGATTTCGACGTAGGCGCGAAGCCCCTCGGCGAAATATTCATCGAGTCCGGTCGCCGCATAGGGCGTCACAAAACGCGTCGCATGAGCGAACGCGTCACGCACCGCCGGGGCGATCCCGGAACGATAGACGCCGCCGCCGAGCGCGCAGTCGAGTGCATGCCCGAACTCGTGAGCGACCGTCATCGGGCTTCGCGATCGAAGGTAGACGCAGCGTTCTTCGACGACGAAGAGCCCCGCCGGCGGTGCGGGCCACGCATCGACATCGATCCGTAACCGTACGAGTGCCGCCGAAGCGGCATCGAAACGCTCGCCGGCGCTCAAGGGGCGAACGGCGATGCGATGTTTGCGTGCAAAGCGTAGCGCCGGTGCGCCGAATCGAGCGAGCGTTGCGGCGATCGCCGTAACGCCTTCCGGTTCGCCGACGGCGATACAAAGGCGACGAGCGAGTGCGAGTGCATCCTCCATCGAGCGATTGTGCTCGATGGAGATCGACGCGGCGCTGCCGCGTTATTGCGGTTTCGTGTCTTTTGCCGAGGCACGCCGGATATAGAGCGGCGTATCAGATCGCCGGAGCACTCCTTCGGCGACGCTACCGAGCATGAGCCTGCTCAATCCACTTCGCCCCTGGGTCCCCAGCGCGATGAGATCGCAACCGGCGTCGTGCGCGGCTCGGAGAATTTCGTCGACTGCTTCACCTTCGAGAACCACGGTCTTCGTCTCGATACCGCGGGCGGTCGCTCGAGCCGCTGCCGCCTTGAGAATCGTATGCGCACCTTCGCGCATGGAATCGATCGCATCGAGTGAATAGACGCCGCCATAGCCGGCGAGCGCGATATATCGCTGTATCTCGATGACGTTGGCGATCGTCAGCGTCGCCTTTCGCTCGACCGCGATGTCGATGGCATCGTCGAGCACGTGATCGGCGTTCGGCGATCCGTCGTAGGCCATAAAGATGCGGGTGAACATGGTGTTGGGTCTCCTCGTCTTTCACAGAGTATCAAGCGCAATAGGAAGATCGGGGGAAGTTAAGCGGAAGGTCGTTCGTCACCGTCGCCTTCGGCGGCGAGCGCTCGTGCGAGCTCGGCCGATTTTTGCAAGCGTTCGTCGCTTGCTCGTGGATACTGGGATGGCAGGCGGCGAAGGATCGCGAGGATGCTCTTTGCCGCCATCGCGCGAGCTACCCATTTTCGGTCGGCGGGGAGAATATGCCAGGGCGCCCAGGTGGTGCTGGTTGCAGCGAGCATATCGGTATAGGCGCGTTGGTAGGACTTCCAGTGCTGGTGCCCCTCGAGATCGGCATCGGAGAATTTCCATAATTTGTCGGCATTCTCGAGGCGCGCCAGGAGCCGTCGACGTTGCTCCTCTTTCGAGAGATGGAGAAAGAGTTTTAAGACGATCGTTCCGTTGCGAACGAGATGTCGCTCGAAAGCATTGATATCTTCGTACCGCTCGCGCCACGTTTCGAGCGCTTCCTGCGGGTTTTCGCCGGAGCGCGCCTCGCGGTTGACGCGGACGACGAGAACCTCCTCGTAATACGAACGATTGAAGATGCCGATCCGTCCGAACTGCGGCAAAACGTTGCTCTCGCGCCAGAGAAAATCGTGGCCGAGCTCCTCGCCCGAAGGCTTTCGAAAACCGTGTACGTCGACGCCCTGCGGATTGACGCCGGACATAACGTGTTTGATGATGCCGTCCTTCCCCGCGGCGTCCATGCCCTGGAGAACGATCAGGAGCGCGCGCTCTTTACGCGCGGCGAAAATCTCCTGAAGCGCTTCGAGATCCGCGATATCCTGCTGGAGGATTCGTTCCGCCTCTTCTTTGGAACCGAGGCCGCAGCGATTCGCCGGGTCGAAGCGGGCGAGATCGACCGATGAACCGGGTGCGACGGTGATATTTTCGAGATTCATAGAGAACTTTCTGCAGCTGAGTGAACGAGCGAGGAGGTGGCGCGCGCGATCGCCGCGTTCTCGTCGGTGGCGACGACGCGTACCGTCACGGGCGAAGAAGCGCGCGATATGACCGGCGCGTGATGCGCGTTTGCATCGTCGTCGAGGTGCATGCCGAGGTGGGCGATGCCGCCGACGATCCTCGAACGGATCGCCGCGAGATGTTCGCCGATGCCGCCGGTGAAGACGAGGGTGTCGATCCCCCCCAGCACCGCGGCGAGCGCGCCGACGGCTTTCATTACCGAGAGCGAGAACGCTTCGACGGCGCGCATGGCGCGCGGGTCGTCGCTGCGTTCGAGAAGTATTCGGATGTCGCGTTCGCCGCCGGAGAGCGCGCGCAGGCCGCTGCGTTCTTCGAGCATTCGGCGCAACTCCGCTACGCTCGTACCGCGCTCTTCGAGAAGGTAGAGCAGCACGCCGGGGTCGATATCGCCGGGGCGCGTCGCCATCAAGACTCCGCCGAGCGGGCTAAAGCCCATCGTGCTCTCCACCGCTCTGCCGTCGCGTAACGCCGCCAGGCTCGCGCCGCTGCCGAGGTGCGCGAGAACGGTGCGGCTGCCGAGATCCTTTCCTAAGGTGCTGCGCACGTACTCGTAGGAGAGCCCGTGAAAACCGTAGCGGCGAAGAAATTGCGGCTCGTCGTTCTCGATCGGGAGCATGCGCGCGCGCTCGGGGAGATCGCGAAAAAACGCGGTGTCGAAACAGAGGACGTTCGGAAGGTGCGCGAAGCGCTCGTGCGTTCTTCGCAGTGCGGCGAGAGCCGCAGGAGCGTGCAGCGGGTCGAGCCGTTCGTATCGTTCGAGCCGCTCGAAGAGTGCGGGCGAAGCGAAGGCCGGTTCGTCGTCGGGGCCGCCGAAGACCATGCGGTGGCCGATCGCCTCGAAGGGGACTTTCCCGGAAAGGAGGCTTTCCAATGCGGCATCGGTCGCCGCGCGCGCGCCGGCGGCACTCGGTTCCATCGTTCGCGCCTGCGAGAAGATCGGCTCGACGCGCTCGGCCTCGACGGCGTAGATGCCGTATTTCAGCGACGACGAGCCGGCGTTGAATGCGAGAACGTTCACGGACGCCCTCCCTGCGGCCAGCGCCAATCGCGAATCTCGGGCAGATCTTCGCCGTGCTCCACGATATAGCGATGGTGCTCGACGAGCTTATCGCGCAGCAGTTGTCGCACGTGCGCGGCGCGCTCGCGAATGCCCGCAACGCGAGCGATCGCATCGTCGGCAAGATGGAAACGATCGAGTTCGTTGCGGACCGTCATATCGAACGGAGTGGTCGTCGTACCGCGCTCCTGATAACCGTGTACGTGGAAGTTGATGTGGTTTGCTCGGCGGTAGGTGAGGCGATGGATTAAGCCGGGATAGCCGTGGAAGGCAAAGATCACCGGTCTATCGGTTGTGAAGAGCGCGTCGAACTGCGCATCGGTGAGCCCGTGGGGATGCTTTTCGTGCGCTTCCAGGCGCATGAGATCGACGACGTTGACGACGCGAATCCGCATTTCGGGAACGTGGGTGCGAAGAAGATCGACCGCGGCGAGCGTCTCGAGCGTCGGGACGTCGCCCGCACAGGCCATGACGACGTCGGGCGCAACACCGTCGTCGTTGCTCGCCCATTCCCAGATGCCCAGTCCCTCCGAGCAATGCACGACCGCTGCGTCGATATCGAGCCATTGCGGTTCGGGTTGTTTCCCGGCAACGATGACGTTGATATAGTTGGTGCTGCGCATCGCATGGTCGAGGGTAGAGAGCAGGGTGTTGGCATCGGGCGGGAGATAGACTCGCGTCACGCTGCCCGCTTTGTTCATCACGATATCGAGAAAACCCGGATCCTGGTGCGTGAAGCCATTATGATCCTGGCGCCAGACGTGCGACGTGATGAGATAGTTGAGCGATGCGATCGGCCGACGCCAGGGAATGTTCCGGCAGGCTTCGATCCATTTCGCATGTTGGTTGAACATCGAATCGATAACGTGCACGAAGGCTTCGTAACTCGTAAAGAGCCCGTGCCGCCCGGTAAGAAGATAGCCTTCCAGCCAACCCTGGCACGCATGTTCGCTGAGGATCTCCATGACGCGGCCCTCCGGCGATACGCGATCGTCGCCGGGAAAAACGCGAGCGGTCGAGCAGCGCTCGGTTACCTCAAAGACGGCTTCGAGCCGATTCGAAGCGCTCTCGTCCGGGGCAAACAAACGCATAGAGTGCGGATTCTCGCGGAGCAAGTCGCGAACGAATGCGCCCAACGTCCGCGTCGCTTCGCCGAGTTCGCTTCCCGGTGCGCGAACCGGCAACGCATAGGTCCGAAAATCCGGCATTCGTAGCGGGCGAAGCAACTCGCCGCCGTTCGCCTTCGGGTTGGCACTCATTCGGCGCGCCCCATCCGGGGCGAGTGCGGCGAACTCCGGACGAAACGCGCCGGCTTCATCGAAGAGTTCCTGCGGGCGATAGGAACGCATCCAGGCTTCGAATTGCGCGAGATGTTCGGGATGCCGTTCGAAATCCCCGATCGGTATTTGATGGGCGCGTTGCGTTCCTTCGATCTGCAGGCCGTCGACGATCTTCGGACCCGTCCAACCTTTCGGAGTGCGCAAGACGATCGCCGGCCACGCTACCCGCTCCGTAAAACCATTCTTGCGCGCGTCATCTTGAATCTCGCGGATGCGCCGGTGCGCTCGTTCGAGCGCCGCGGCAAAGAGGCGATGGACGACTGGTGGGTCCTCTCCACCGACGACGATCGGTTCGTATCCGTAACCGCGCAAAAGCGAGCGCAACTCCTCTTCGGGAATGCGCGCCAGCACCGTTGGGCCGGAGAGTTTATAACCGTTGAGGTGCAGGATGGGAAGCACCGCACCATCGCG
>JAKBCP010000096.1 GCA_021807645.1 bacterium | reverse complement strand
CGCGGGCGGCTTGCTCGTCGCAGCGGTTGCGCCGTTCGACGCGCGCGCGGCGGAGAACGGCGTGCTCGAACGCACGATTCGCGCAGCCCCCTTCACTTTTTCACCGAGCGCGGGTACATCGTTTCCCACGCTTGCTTATAACGGCAGCATTCCGGGGCCGCTGCTGCGCGTCGTGCGCGGCGGCAAGGTGCGCGTCCATTTTCGCAACGATGCCGGGCGCCCCGGCACGATCCACTGGCACGGCTTCATCCTTCCCAACGACATGGACGGCGTTCCCGGCATCACGCAAGCCGCCGTTCCCAACGGCGGCGATTTCCACTACGCCTTCAACGCCGAGCCCGCCGGGACGCGCTGGTATCACGATCACGACGGCGCCGGCGATGTGCGCGGGCTCTTCGGCGCGTTCATCATCGACGAACCACACGAAGAGCGCGCCGATAAAGAATTCGTCATCGTGCTGCACGACGTTGCCGATATGAAGAGCTTCCGTGCGGCGACGCATGGACGCAGCGATGCACCGATGACCGACCCGATGGACTCCTCGGAGATGCTCGCGATGCGCCCCGGCGACAAAATGGACGACGAAGTCGCCTATCTCGCGCATTGCATCAACGGCCATAGTTATCCCAGCGGCGCGCCGCTCTCGGTCAACGTCGGCGATCGCGTGCGGTTGCGCATTCTCAACGCCAATCCCACGCAGACGCGCTACCTGCGCCTCGCCGGTCACCGGCTCACCGTCACCCATACCGACGGCAATCGCCTCCAACAACCCGTAACCGTCGACGCCCTGCGCCTCGGCGTCGCCGAACGCCTCGATGCCTGGTTCGAAGTGCGCAAGCCTGGGGCGTGGCTGCTGCAAACGCTCCTCTCGACGCCGACGGCCTACCAACAGGCGGCGCTCGTCGCGACGCCGGGGATGGAGCAGAGTTCCCCGATGGGCGTCTCCTCGATGCTCGAGGGGATCGAAAGCTTCACCTACCTCGGCGCGGGCGGCCGGGCACCCTCGCTGCCTCCGTACCACGCCGATCGCCGGGCGCACTACATCCTCGATAAGGACCCGCACGTTCCCGGTCGCTGGACGATGAATGGGAAATCCTGGCCGAACGTGCCGCCACTCCTCGTCCGGCGGGGCGACCGCGTCGAGATCAGCTTCGAAAACCGTAGCGACATGGAGCACCCGATGCACCTCCACGGCCACCGCTTCGCGCTGGTCTCCAGCAACGGCATCCCGCTCGCTCGGCCGCCGCTGAAGGACACCGCTTTGGTCGCGCCGTGGAAGGGAACGATGACCTGGCGCTTCGTCGCCGACGCCTTCCCGGGAACCTGGCTGATGCACTGTCATAACGCCGTCCACATGATGGGCGGCATGATGACGGAGGTTCGTTACGTCGATTAGGGAACCGAGGGGCTTCGACCATGAACGACCTTCATAACGGGCGGATTCTTCTCACGGGCGGCGCGGGGCTCATCGGCAGCACCGTGCTCTGGGCGCTGAATCGTCGCGGCATCGACGACGTGCTCGTCGTCGATCGGCTCGACGAGAGCGAAAAATGGAAGCACCTCGTCCCGCTGCGCTTCGCCGATTATCTCGATGCCGACGACCTGACCGAGTCGATCGAGTGCGATCCCGACTCGCTTGGGCCGATCCGCACGGTGATCCACCTCGGCGCATGCTCCTCGACCACCGAGTGCGACGCCGATTTTCTCATGCGCAATAACTACGAGTACACCAAACGCCTCGCGCGTTGGTCGCTCGAACGCGAGATACGTTTTGTTTACGCATCGTCGGCTGCGACCTACGGCGCTCTCGAGGAATGCCTCGACGACGAAGCGCCGTTGCCTTCGTTACGCCCGATGAACGCCTATGCCTATTCGAAGCACCTCTTCGATTGTTACGCCCAACGGCAGGGGTGGTTCGAGCAAATTTGCGGCATCAAATACTTTAATATCTTCGGGCCCAACGAAGAGCACAAGGGCGAGATGCGCAGCGTCGTCGCCAAAGCGTTCGAGCAGATCAGGCAAGGCGGCGTCATCCGTCTCTTCAAGAGCGATCGCGCGGAGTACGCCGACGGCGAGCAACGGCGCGATTTTCTCTACGTAAAAGACGCCGCGGAGATGACGCTGCACCTCGCCGAGAGCGGAAGCGTCGGGCTCGTCAATGTCGGCGCCGGGAAAGCGCAGACCTGGCTCGATCTCGTGCGCCCGATCTTCGCCGCGTTGGAGATTCCCGAGCGCATCGAGTTTATTCCGATGCCCGAACATCTTCGCGCGAAATATCAGTACTACACCTGTGCGCGCATCGATCGCTTACGTGCCTCCGGATACAACGCGGAGATTTCGCCGCTCGCCGACGCCGTCGGCGACTACGTGCGGAACTACCTCGTCCCAGGGCGCGTTCTCGAACCAACCGATGCGCCGTACGCCCGAACCGCGACCACGGCCGCGTAACCGTTTACCACTCCCTTCTTAAGAGGATCCAAAGTGAGCCAATCTAGCCGCGCGCAACGCCGCCGTGACGAACGGGGAACCTCGCATGGGCCGCCGCCCCGCGATCCCATGCGCCCGATCTACATCGGCTTCGCCGTTGTCGTCGTGCTCGTCTTTCTCGGCTTCGGCATCTTCCGCTGGCGCGAGACGCAGCGCATCGCGGCGATCTACGCAACGCCGACGCCGTCGGCCGCGGCATCGGCGGCACCGGGGGCCAAACCGCAGCCGACCCCCTTCCAACTCGTCGACGGCGGAACGCTCGGGCAGAATCTCTTCCCCAAGGGCGACACCTCGGTCGGCGGGCGCGGGCTCGCGGTCAACGGGATCAAGTGCGCGAGCGAGGCCGAACCGATCGTGCTCCACGTACACGAGCACCTCGCGCTCTTCGTCAACGGCAAGCAGATAGCGATTCCGCAATATATCGGTTTCGTTCCCAATCCCAATAACCCGCAGGCCGGCTGCCTCTATTGGCTCCACACCCACGACTCCGAGGGAATCATCCACGTCGAATCGCCGCACGTGCGGCTCTACCATCTCGGCGACTTCTTTACGATCTGGGGGCAGCCGCTGCGCAGCGACGACGTCGCCGGCTTTAAGGGCCCGGTTACCGTGTGGCTCAACGGCAGTCGCTTCACCGGCAATCCGAAACGTATCCCGCTGATCGCGCACCAGCAGATCGTGATCGACGTCGGCACCCCGACCCCCGATCCGCAATACGCGTTCCCGCCGGGCGACTAGCACACGGACCTCCGCCGCGATCGCTTTCGAGAGGGGATCGAGAGCGATCGCAGTGTTCGAAAACGCGTTCGCACCGACATTTGCGGCAGGGCAGGCGAGCTTTTTAGGCTAACCTAACAGCCATCATGGCTTCGCTTGGGGCTCGCCGCTCGCTCTCTTCGGAAAAGACCGCTTGGAAGCAATGGCTCCTTCGGCTACTTGCCGTCGCAGGGCCGGGCATCGTGGTCACCTTCGCCGATACCGAGGCCGGCAGCATCACCACCGCCGCGACCTCGGGGGCGCAGTACGGCTTCTCGCTCGTCTTGCTGCAGCTCTTACTCATCGTGCCGCTCTTCGTCGTGCAAGAGATGACCGTGCGCCTGGGTACCACCACAGGTAAAGGGCACGCGCGCCTGATCCGCGAGCATTACGGCATGGGATGGGCGTGGCTCTCGCTGGGCACGATGCTCGTCACGAATATCGCCGCACTGGTAACCGAATTTGCCGGCATCGCCGGCGCGGCGGCAATTTTCGGCTTGCCGCCGGCGCCGTTCATCGTTATCGCAGCGATCGCGCTGACCGTCGTTATTCTCACGGCGAGTTACAAGCGCGCCGAGTATTTCGCGCTTGCGCTCTGCGCGATGGAACTGCTCTTCATTCCCGCCGCCGTCGCTGCCAAACCCAACCTCCACTCGATCATTTTTCACGGCATCCTCGGCGCACAGCCGCTCGGCGACCAACACTATCTCCTCCTGATCGCGTCGAATATCGGCGCCGTCATCATGCCGTGGATGATTTTTTATCAGCAGAGCGCGACGGTCGATAAAGGCCTGCAACCACGCGATCTTCCCTTCGCGCGCATCGACACGGCATTCGGCTCGGTTGCGACGCAACTCATTATGATCGCGGTCATCGTCATGACCGCCGCGACGCTCTTCGTCCATCACATACCGGTGAGCGATGCCGCCCATGCCGCGCTCTCGCTCGAACCGTTGGTCGGAAAATTCGCGGGCGTCACCTTCGGCGCAGCCCTGATCGGAGCGTCGATGCTCGGCGCGTTCGTCGTCTCGTTGGCGACGGCGTGGGCGTTCGGCGAAGCGTTTGAATGGCGCTGCTCGCTCAACGATAGCTGTCTTAAAGCGAAGCGCTTTTACGCTCTCTATATCGGCAGCGTCGTACTCGCCGCGGGAATCGTGCTGATCCCGAATCTTCCGTTGGTGAATATGACCAACGATATCGAAGCGTTCAACGGCTTCGTGCTACCGATCGTCCTCGGCTTTCTGCTGGTCTTGGTCAACGACAAACGGGTGATCGGCGATCGAAGGAACGGCTTGCTCGGTAATATCATCACCTTCGCGCTCTCCGCGGTCATCGTCGCGCTCGGTATATGGATGGCGATAGCGACCTTCATCCACCCCGGTGGGAGTTAAAAGCAGTATCGTAGGGTGATGTTCCCCTTCCTCGTGGCGATCTCGCTGCTCCCCATCCACGCAACGGTTCTTGGGGTCGCACCGCAGCACACCATCGTCGCCTCGACCCGGGGTGCAACGCTCCAACTCCAACCCGGCACCTATCGCTTTCGCGTTCCAAAAAACGCGTCCGTTCTCCGCCCCGGCATCGGTGTCGACGGTCTTCTCGACCGAGCGACGAAACCGTGGACGCTGCGCGAAGCGGTACCCGCGCGCCCCTTCGTCGCCGGACTGCCCGCGCGCGGAAAAGTCGTTATTATCGATTTAGGAAGCTACCTGCCCCACGTAACCCTCGTCG
>JAKBCP010000095.1 GCA_021807645.1 bacterium | reverse complement strand
ACGGCACTCACCGTGAGCACGCGCCCGCCCGAACTGCTGACCGCGCCGTCGACGAGCTGCGAGGCGCCCCAAAAGAGCTGCACACCGTCGGGTAGCGGCACCTGCGCCGGAAGGTCGGCGACCGGTGTGCTCTCGAGCGGATAGCGCGAGCTCGCCAGCACGACCCCGACACAAGCTTCAGGATTGACGCGAGCGACGGAGAGATCGAGCGCGCCGTCGGCACAGGATTTCAGCAACGCTGCAAAATCACCGCCGATGCGCGGGAGAATTGCCTGCGTCTCGGGATCGCCGAAACGCACGTTGAACTCGATGACCTTCGGCCCGTCCGCGCACCACATGAGGCCCGCATAGAGAACGCCGACGTAGCGTTCGTTTTCCGCGGCCAATCCACGCAGCATCGGCGCAAAGACCTGCTCGCGCACGATATCCATATATCCCTCGGGAAAACCGTACGGCGGAGAATAGGCACCCATCCCGCCGGTATTCGGCCCGGTGTCGCCGTCGCCGGCGCGTTTATAATCGCACGCAGCGATAAACGGCATCATCGCGCGCCCGTCGCAGAGTGCAAAGACCGAGAGCTCGCGCCCCACCAAGCGCTCTTCAAGAACGATATCGGATCCGCCGCCGGGAATCGCTCGTTCGCCGTACCAACGCGCCAGCAACGCTTCTGCTTCCGAGGGCCCCGAGGTAACGACGACTCCTTTGCCGGCGGCTAAGCCATCGGCTTTGACGACGACGCCGCGTTCGCCCCACGATGCGAGCACTTTGCGTGCCGTGTCGAGCGTGTGCACGACGGCGTACCGTGCGGTCGGGACGCCGTTGCGCTCCATGAACCGCTTTGCGAAACTCTTCGAGCTCTCGAGTCGCCCGATCGAACGACTCGGTCCGAATACGGAGAGACCGGCCTCACGCGCCCGATCGGCGACTCCCGCGGCGATCGCCGTCTCCGGGCCGATAACGACGAGATCGATACGTTCTTCAAGTGCGCGTTGCGCGATCGCTTTTGCATCGGTGACCGCGATATTCCAATTCGTCCCGTAGAGCGAGGTCCCGGCATTTCCCGGCGCGGTGAAAAGCGCCTCGCAGGAGGGCGATTCCGCGATGCGCCGTCCGAGCGCATCCTCACGAGCTCCGTTGCCGATGACAAGTATCCGCATCATTCCCACTCCACGGTCGCCGGAGGCTTCGACGTGATATCGTAGGCAATGCGATTGACGCCCTGCACCTCATTCACGATGCGCGTAGAGATGCGCGCGAGCAAATCGTGCGGCAGACGCGCCCAGTCGGCGGTCATGCCGTCTTCGCTAACGATCGCACGCACCGCGACGAGATTGGCATAGGTGCGCCCGTCGCCCATGACACCGACCGACTTCACCGGCGTCAGCACGGCGAAATACTGCCAGGGGTGCGGATCGAGCGCCGTGCGGTCGATCTCCTCGCGCACGATCGCATCGGCTTCGCGAACGATCTGCAAGCGCTCCTCATCGACCGCTCCGATAATGCGAACCGCGAGACCCGGGCCCGGAAAGGGCTGGCGTGCAACGATATGCTCCGGCAGGGCGAGCACGCGTCCGAGCGCGCGCACCTCGTCCTTGAAAAGCGAGCGCAGCGGTTCGACGAGAGCGAAGTTCATATGTTCGGGGAGGCCGCCGACGTTATGGTGCGATTTAATTTTATGGCCGGCTTTACTCTGCGGCGTCTTCGACTCGATGACGTCGGGATAGAGCGTTCCCTGAACGAGAAATCCGACATCGGAGAGCTTCGCCGCTTCTTCTTCGAATATCGCGATAAATTCATGCCCGATCAGAATGCGCTTGCGCTCGGGGTCCTCGACATCGGCGAGCTTCGAGAGAAAGCGTTCGGCGGCATCGACGTGGATGACGTTGAGGTGGAGAACGTCGCGAAACGCCGCCAACACCTCGCGCGCTTCGTTTTTCCGTAAGAGGCCGTGATCGACGAAGATACAGGTGAGCTGTTCGCCGATCGCGCGAGCCACCAACGTCGCCGCAACCGCCGAATCGACACCACCAGAGAGCGCGCAGATGACGCGACGCCCTCCGACGCGCTCGCGGATCGCAGCGATGCTGCTTTCCAAGAACGACTCCATCGCCCAATTCGGAGCGAGCCCCGCGATCTCGCGGAGAAAATTCTCGATCAGTTGCTTTCCATACTCCGTATGGACGACCTCGGGATGAAACTGCACCCCGACCATACGCCGTTTCTTACTGCCGATCGCAGCGATCGAACATCGCGGTGTCGCCGCCAAAGCCGTAAAGTCAACCGGCAACCGCTGTACCGAGTCGCCGTGCGACATCCAGACGCGCGATTGCTCGGGAATCCCCGCGAGCAGCGGGTGCGTCGCATCGAGCACGCGCAGCGTCGCCGGCCCGTATTCGGGAGCACCGCCGGAGACCAACTCCGCGCCGACTTCGCGCGCGATCAACTGCATGCCGTAACAGATCCCCAAGACCGGCAGACCGGAGGAAATAACGGCGGGATCGCAGGTCGGCGCACCCGCTGCAAGCGTACTCTCAGGTCCGCCCGAGAGTACGAGTGCCGAAGGGTCGAGCGCCAGGATATCCTTCCACGGCCGATCGTACGGAACGATCTCGCAATAATAGCCGGCCTCGCGCACGCGCCGCGCAATCAATTGGCTATACTGCGCTCCAAAATCGAAAATCACGACGGTCCTCATACGGTTATGTTAACACCTCCGCCAAACGTCCGGCGCCGCGAGCAAACTCCAACTCCATCGCAATGCGCTCGCCGACCGAGACGTCGCGCCCCCAACGGTACGATGAATAGGGGGTAAAGCGCGTTCCCGGAGAGCCCGGTATGCGTAGCGACACGTCGTAACAAACGAATTCCTTCGGCGGGCCGGCGACGATCGCGCACTGCAGCGCAAACGGTCCGATCGTTCCCGGCGGTAAGGCTTCACGCGCGGCGGCGACAAAACGCTCGCCCATCGCAAAAGCCGATTCCAAGGTCGACTCCGTCAGCGTCGCGGCGATATGCCCGGCTTCTTCTAGGCGCATCGGCACGTCGCGCAGTTGTTCGTACACCGAGGGCGGCACGTTGCGGAAACCTTCGAGATTGGTCTGACGGCGGGTATCGGTCCCCATCAGCTCGAGTTCGCCGAGCAGCGGCGAGTAAAAAAAATTCAGATTGATCGACGGCCCGAGCGCGAATTCTTCGATGACCGCTCCGGCAAGCCCGGCCTCGTCGAGGATGCCGTCGGCGATCAGTCGTGCGCTTACTTCTCGATACTGCCGTGGGTTCGCGCAGAGAAAGAAGGCGCGTTCGAAACGGACGCGCGCGTGCGGAGCCTTTACCATGACTAGCCGATCGATCTCATCGGCCGATGCGAATTGTTGCGGATGGCGTATACCGGCCTTCGCTAGGAGTTCGTACTGGTTTCCCGCCTCATCGCGTTCCTCGGCACGGAGGAGAAAACGGTTCCCGAAGAACGGAACGAGCATACGCCGCTCGATCTCGTCGTAGCTAAAGTGTTGGTGCAAGTAGACTTCGAACGATCGATTCGCGCAAAAAATGACGTTGCGCGCGAGCAAATCGCGCTGCACCCGCTCGTCAAGTAAGTCGGCAAAACGCTCGAGTTCGATGACGTCGTCAACGCAACCGCGGGGAATCGCGCCTTCACGGCGGCGGAAATGCTCGGTATAGGTGCGCTCGCGTCCACGCGCCGTCACTACCAAATTACGCAAGCCGCGCAACCGCGCCCCGGCGGCGACTTCGAGCGCCGAGTGGCTTCCGATCGAGCAGAGCGTCAACGCATCGAGGTCGTACCCTCGCAGCGTCTCTTCGACCGACGAAAATTGGGTCATCGGTTAAAGAACGCTCGAATCGTCGAGAACGGCCTGCAAGTTCGATGCGAGAAGGGCGTTTTTTATCTCGCGCGCGATACGGCGCCCGGTCGACATCGGCTCCGAGTAATTGAGATACGAATACGGCGATCCGTCAATGAACAGGTTGCTCCCGGCAACGATGCGCGCCGAAATCTCCATGATATAGAAATGCATATCCGGCGTAATGATCGTCTCGATGCAAAAAGCGCCGAAGAGTCCTTTGGGACCGCAGATTTCCTTACTTACGCGGATAACGTTATCTCCCATCTCCAACGCCTCGGCGAGCATCGACTCGCGCAGGCTCACCGGTGAATTGCCGACCACGACGTAGGATGGGTCGACGTCCATCCCCTCTTGCGCCGCCGCCGGAATACGGCCGAGCGAATCGACGTTGGTCTCGTAACGACGATCCATCGACATAATCTCGAGTTCTCCCGAAAGCGGAGAATAGAAATAATGTATGTAGAGCGGAACGCCGATGATATATTCTTGGATTGTGTATTGGGCCTTGAGGGAGCCGGCACGATCTTCGAAGTCGGCGGCGTCGCGGATAAACATATAGCCCTTACCGCCTGCGGCACCGTAGAGTTTGACGATGACCGGACGATCGATCTCGGCGCCGCTCTTGAATTGCCGGGGTAAGCGAAGGCCGGCACGCGTCAGCCAATCGCGTTGCAGTTCGCGGCTCGCCTCCCAATCCAGAACGGCCTTGTTCCCGAAATACGGAATCGTCATTTTCTTATGCTCTTCAGGCGAAAGATAGGCGACAAACGATCCGTGTGGGACGACGATGGCTTTGCGCGCTCGAAGCTCTTCGAAGAGCGTCGGAAACGCCGAATACGAAGGCAGGACCATGACTTCGTCGACAAAACGAAAGGACCGATAGAGCCGCTCGGTCTGCGGATTGGTGATCGCCAACGTGCGGAAGCCTTCGTCACGCGCCCCTTTAAGGATTTGGAGCGCGGAGTGCGAGCCCAACGTCGCGATGGTATAGTGCCGGTTCATCGGATCGCCCTTTCGATGGCAGGGTTACAAAGCAATCGAACGCATGCGGCGTCGAGATCGTCGTCGCCGAGCGGATTTCCGGCGTGATCGAAGAGACGCCAGCCGACTAAGCGACGCATCGACGACAAACGAGGCCCG
>JAKBCP010000094.1 GCA_021807645.1 bacterium | reverse complement strand
GTGCGGCGCAGCCGTGGGGCTTGCCGTCGGTGCCGGCATGCTCGAGGCGGCGGGCGCCGTTTTTTCGGCCGGGATCTTCACGCTGAGCGGGCCGAGTTGAACGTTCGCGCCGTTCGGAAGGCCGTTCACGACGACCGCGCGCGGAATTTTCGGCGGCTGCGGCGGCTGCTGCGGTGTGAAATACGAGCCTACGGCAAGTAAAACGACGATGTCGATCGCGGCGGCAAGAATGCGTCGGCTGCGCCCGGCGAGATCGCCGCTATCGAGTCGGCGGCTTCCCGGGAGCGGCAACGGTATCGGCGCAACGGCCTCGGTACGTAGAAACCACTCCTCGAAACGCGCGTACTGGGCGCTTGCGGCAAAGGTCGTCAGCTCGGCGATACGGCGCGTGGCGTAGGGTTCCGAGCCGAGCCACTCCCCCCATTTCAGCACCGTGTCGTCGCCGATCGAGGCCTGCTGCGTTGCGAAACTTCGCAGATCGACTTGGCGCCCGAAACCGCGCAACGCGAGGATCGCGATCGCTCGCGATGCGGCATCGAGCGAACCGCAGCAGATGAGACCGACCTTATCGCAGGTTAATTCGCAGCGTCGCAACCAGGGCCCGAAAATTAACGAGACAAGCGCATTCTCGTTCCCGTTCACGCTCAGCAGTGATTGGTAGCGAACGTGACCGGCGGCGATATGCCCGAGCTGGCGCCCGATAACGAACGAGAGCTCGTCTTCGCGGAGTTCTTCTAAATACTCACTCGAGAGTACCAGCGAATAGGGCTCGCCGAAACCGATCGCTGCTGCGGGAACCAACGGGTCTTGGCGAACGAAAACCAACGGCAGCGGTAGGCCGAGCGCCGCGCATTGGCGCTTCACGATCGCGAAAATTTCGGGGTTCTGCGCTTCATGGATAAGCACGCTCGAACCGATCAGCCGCCCGCGCGCGAAGGTGATGAAAACCATCGCACCGACCAGGAAGAGCGCAACCTGCGCGAGGCCGACCGAGAAGTGGATGAAGACGCCGACGATGGCGGCGACCGGAAACGCCCAGAGAAGGGTTAAGAAGAATGCGATACGTTCGGTCGGGTGCCGTAACGAAGCCGGCCCTTCAAAGAGGAGATTTTCCCGTCGAGCGATGTCGGCGACCATGCAGGTACTTTCTTCGCCAAAAGTCGTCCGCCTCCGATGCCGACACCGGCGCCTCCGCGGCGCTTCGCTTCGTACATCGCGAGGTCGGCGCGCTCGAGCAATTCTTTGACGCTCTCGCCGTCGCGCGGTGAGACGGCGAGCCCAATGCTCGCTCGGACCTCGATGTTTAGCGCGCCGACAGCGAGCGGTTCGCGCAAGACGGCGGCGATTTTTTCAGCCGCTTCTGCGGCCGCGCGCTCGTTCTCCAAGTCCTCGAGAACGATAACGAATTCGTCGCCCGCAAGGCGCGTGACGGTATCGGAGGCGCGGACGTTGCGCGCGAGGCGAAGCGCGAACTCGACGAGATAGGCGTCACCGACCGCGTGGCCGTAGGTGTCATTGACGCTCTTGAAGTCGTCGATATCGATGAAAAGCACGGCGCAGGAATTCGTGAAGCGCTCCGAACGCATGATCGCCGCACCGAGCCGCTCCTCGAGCAATCGACGGTTTCCCAGGCCGGTGAGCGTATCGACGTTGGCAAGATCGCGAAGCCAAGATTCGCGCATTTTGATCGCGGTAATATCGAGCATCGTGCCGACGCGAGCGATCGAGAAACCGTGCGCGTCGCGAATCGTCGTCGCGCGTTCGCGTACGTAGCGTTGCTCGCCGTCGTGGCGGATGATGCGATGTTCGACCTCGTAGGTATCTCCCGACGCCTCGATCGTGCTGCGAACCAACGAGCGATCCTCGGGGTGATCGAAGGCGCGGATATCGCCGATATCGCCGGTCGGCGGGAGGCCGAGCAGACGCAGCAGCCCAAGCGACGGCTGCAACGCACGCGCCGAGTACTCATAGCGCCAGCTTCCTAACTGGGCGATCTCTTCGACCAACGGATCCTCGGGTGCCGCAACCGGCAACTCGGTCGGCTCGACCGGGCGGGCGCGCCCGCTCGTGCCGACGATCTCTCCGGCGGGCGAGCGCAACGGCTCGAGTTCGAAGAGCAGCACCTGTCCTAGCGCCTCGACCTCCAGTCGGATCTGCTTTCCCTCGAGCGCGCAACGGTGCGCCCCCGAGATCAGGTCGCAGGTCTCGTTCTCGCCCCAAAGCTCCGCGATCTTCGTCGGCGGGCGCTGCGGCCGGTACTGCCCGGCGAGTGCCTCGTTGAGGGCGAGCACGTTAAGGTAGTTGTCGGTGATCCAGGCGAAGCGTTGCGTTTCCATGACCGAATCATGACAGAGTGAGCCCCCGGGGCTCATCCGGGAAAACCCCTGGTTTTATCGGGCGGGGCTACCCGGCCGTTCCGACCCGGCCGTTCCTAGAGGATGAAGCCGTTGAGGAAGGCGGCGCGGTCGTAATGGAACGCCCCCTTCTCGATCCGATAGGCGTAGAGGTTGGGCAGCGTGGGGTCGCCGGTATAGCTGAACGTAAACGGGCCGACGAGGGTCTGGAACGAGCCGTTATAGGTGAGCAACGAGAGGATCGAGGCACGCGAGTACGTCGGCGTGCGCTGCACCGCTTGGATGAGGATCTGTGCGGCGGCGTAGGCGAAGGCGATGAAGGCGGTTACCTCCGGGACGCTGCGCCGGAGGTCCGCGAGTTGCTGCGCGACCGAGGGCGCGCGCTCGATCGGCGGCATTGTCGTAAAGACCAGCGCCGGGCCGAGCGCCTTCGCATCGTCCTTCAGGGCCTGCGTGCTGTAGAAGCCCTCGGCGCACGCGAACCTTCCGGCATAATTGCGCGCGCGCATCGCCGTTGCGACCGGGCCGAGCTCGGCCGCGGTGCCGCAGAGGACCGTCAGCTGCGGGCCGTCGCCGAGCAGGTTCGCGGTGCGCGGGTCGAGCGTGAGGCGGCCTTTGTCCAGCGTCGCCTGTGCGACGGGGTGATGGTCGGCGCCCGCCTGGTCGCGAAACCCCCGCGCGACGGCGGTGCCGTAGCCGTCGTTCGGCGCGATCACCAATGTTCGCGGCGGTGCGTGCACGCGCAGCAGCATCTGCGCCATGAGTTGCCCTTGCACTTCGTCGCGCGCGGGGAGGCGAAAGATATTGCGATATCCGCGTTTGGTGAGCGCGTCGCCGGTAATCGTCGGCACGATCAGCGGGAGCGAAAGATTTGCATACTGCGGTGCGGCTTGCAGCGTGACATCGAGACTGAGATCGCCGACGACGCCGATAACGCTCGGATCGCTCGCCGCAAGTTGTGCGTTGCCGATCGCAAGCGCGCTTTCGTTGCCGTCGTCGAAGCTGCGAACGGCAAAAAATTGCGTCGGTGGGCCGAAGCGGTTCGCTTCATCGCATGCGGCCTGAACGCCCGCTACGATAGCATTGCCGATCGAAGCAAGATCGCCGGTTAGCGGGACGCTGACGCCGATCGTATATTGTCGCGCGAATCCTCCGGGTTGGATCTGCGCGCCGGCTCGCGCTCCGGCGATGGCGATCGCTCCTGCCGCGCTTACAAGAAATCGTTTGCGGCGCATCGATTTAGGCGCGCAGCCCGAAGCCGAAGGCAACGGTCGCAAGAAAGATCACCGAGTAGGTCATGTTCGCCGAGAAAATTCGTTCGTTGAGAAGAAAGATATTTTCACTGACGCGTAGCAGGCGAAGTTCGTAGGCGATCAGCCCTGCCGTTGCAACGAGCCCGGCGAGATACCACGCACCGCCGAGGCCGCCGATTCGCCCGGCGAGCGCGATCAGCGCGAACATGCCGACGTGCATCGCGATCGCCGTCGGTCGCGCGCTCTTTTCCCCGAAACGGACCGGCATTGAGTTCACGCCGTTCTCGCGGTCGGTGGGCAGATCCATCAACGCGTAGAGAATATCGAAGCCGGCGACCCAGAGCGTGACGGCGCCGAAGAGCGCGATTCCCGTCGCATCGATGCGTCCGGCGATGCCGATATAGGCGCCGAGCGGCGCGAGCCCGTCGACCGCTCCGAGGACGATATGCACCATCCAGGTGAAGCGCTTGCAGAGCGGATAGAGCAACACGCCGGCGGCGGCGATCGGAAGCAACTCGACGCAGAGCGGGTTGAGCTGCCATGCGGCGACGAGCAGCAACAACAAGCCGACGACGACCGCGCCGAGCATGACGCCGGGGGCGAGTTCGCCGGTCGCTAAGGCACGCCGCGCCGTGCGCGGGGTGCGCGCATCGATATCGCGATCGAAGTAGCGGTTTGCGGCCATCGCCGCCGTCCGCGCGCCGAGCACCGCAAGGGTGATCCATACGACCGCGGCGAGCGAGGGCAGCCCGCGCGCTGCGAAAACGGCGCCGACGTACGCGAACGGAAGCGCGAAGAGCGTGTGCTCGATGCGAATCTCGCGTAAGAAAAGTGAAGCCGCGCGCACCTACGCCTCCTCCGGTGCGTGCGCGGAGCGCAGCAAACGCGCGAGCGCATCGAGCCCTTGTCCGCTCCACGGATCGGGGCGCAGGTTCTTCTCGATGCGGTCGAGCCCGTACTCGCGCCAGCGCTCGCCAACGCGTTTACGCACCGACGCCGTACTCGCGATATCGGGTGGCCATTCGCGGGTGTAGCCTTCGCTCGCACTCTTCCGGGTTGCGTCGATCCCGAGTTTGATGCCGTACGCAACGTTATAGGAGCCGTGGTCGAGGTCGTCGACCGGGCCCGGCATCTGCACGATATCGCGATCGGGGGCGAGATTGTTCAGCGCGAACCATGCGACGCTGCGCACGTCTTGCACGTCGATATCGGCATCGACGATGACGAGCATGCGCGTGAGCATCATCATGTGCCCTAACCCCCAGAGCGCGTTCATCACTTTCTTTGCGTGGCCCGGATACTGCTTGCGAATCGAAACGATCGCGAGATTGTGAAAGCCGCCTTCGACGGGAAGGTTCATATCGACGACTTCGGGGAGCACCATCTGCAAGAGCGGTAAGAAGATGCGTTCGGTCGCCTTACCGAGCC
>JAKBCP010000093.1 GCA_021807645.1 bacterium | reverse complement strand
CGTTAGGATTGCGCCGATCGTCGACTGCATCGAGCGGTCCGCGCGAAAGAAAGCGCGCGGTTCCTTCAACCAAGGTCTGTCCGGCGGCATCGCTGACGCGTCCCTCCAACGAAAGGATGTTGCGACGCTGACCGGTGACGCGTCCGAAGACGACCAGCGGCGCGTCGAGCGGCACCGGTTTGCGAAAGCGCGCGTCGAGCGACGCCGTAACGCCGCGATGTCCCGCGGCACCGGCGGCATGCGCCATGACCTCATCGAGCAAAGCGATCGCGATACCGCCGTGTGCGATGCCTTTCCAGCCCTGAAATTCCGGGCGAAGCCGAAGGTGAGCGACGACGCCGTCGCCGCTGCGTTCGAAATGCATGCGCAGGCCGATCGCGTTCTCCGGGCCGCACGCAAAACACCGTCCGTCGTCGACGGGGACCCCGCTCAACGCCCCGAACCTAAACGCATCGCAAGATAGGCCGGCAAGCCGGCAGCGCGAATCTTCGCCTGCGTCTTTCCGATGTCGTACTCGAAGCGGACCCATTCCACTTCTTTGCGAACGTCGTCGTAGATGGCAATCGATCCCTCGGGGTTGAGATCGCGTGGTTGCCCGATGCTTCCGACATCGACAATATATCTATTTCCCGCAGCGATGTCGAGCCGATGCGTGCCGCCGTGCTGCACGTGCACGTGCCCGTAGGCACCTTCGGCGTCGAGGGTCCAGAGTTCGGGGATATGCGTGTGACCGATGAAAACGATCGGTGCGTCGGTAGCGGCGAACGCCGTTGCCGCCTCCCGCACGTCGAGAATGTATTCGAAGTAGTCAACCGGTGCGCCGTGTACGAACAACATCTCCGGGAGCCTCAGTTCGTACGCAAGCGTATCGATCCACGCGCGGTGTTCCGGATCGAGAACCTCGCGCGTCCATGACACCGCCGCTCGAGCCGCGTCGTTGAAGCGTTCGACGCCGAAACCGTTGAGCACGGCAAGGTCGTGATTGCCCATAACGACGAATTTCGAACGTTCGCGCACGCGGGCGATGCATTCATTCGGGTTCGGTCCGTACCCGATAATGTCGCCGAGACAGACGACGGTGTCTTCGGGTGCGATATAGGCGAGCGCCGCATCGAGCGCCTCGATATTCGAATGAATATCGGAGATGAACGCGTATCTCATACCGTCACTCGCGCTCGGATCGCGCGCAGCTCGCTCGCGAAACGTTCCCGGTCGCTTTCGTTGCCGACGGTAACTCGCACGCAACGATCGAGCGGTGCCATGCCGGGCTTACGCGTCCAGACCCCACGCTGCAAGAGCGCCTCTAAAATTTCGTCGGCGCGCTCGCGCGACGAGCAATCGAAGCAGACGAAGTTCGTCGTTGAATCGAGCGTCGGCAACCCCAACGCCGCGCCGAGAGCGGCGTACTCGGCACGTCCGCGCGCCGTGCGTTCGAGGACGTCGCGCGCGAACACCGCGTCGCCCAATGCCGCAAGCGCGCCGATCTGCGCGTTTCGATTGACACCGTACTGCAAGCGCACTTTGAGCATCGGGGCAAGGAGGGCTTGCGGCGCAACGCCGTAGCCGATTCGTGCCCCGGCGAGGCCGTATAGTTTCGAGAAAGTGCGCGCGCGCACGATACCGGGCAGCGGACGCGGCGCGGGGAGCGCCCTCGCATCGGCGAACTCGGCATACGCTTCATCGAGCAGCAGCAGCGTGCGCGCCGGCAACGCCGAACGAAGGCGCGCGATCGCATCCGCGTCGGCGAACGAACCGCTGGGGTTGTCGGGATTGGCGAGATAGCAGATTGCGGCATCGCATCGCTGCGCTGCGGTAGCCAAGGCATCGAGATCGATGCAGCCGTCCTCACGATAGGCGACGCTCTCGACGCGGCCACCGTATCCGATCGCGTGATAGGCGAAGGTGGGGTAGGTCCCCGCCGTTGCTACCACACTCTCGCCGACGGCCAGGAAGCAGCGCACGACCAGGCCGAGCAGTTCGTCGATGCCGCTCGTAACGAGTATCTCGTCGCGATTGCAATTCCAGCGCGCAGCGATTGCGCTGCGCAGTTCGTAGGAATCGGGGTCGCCGTACCACGACAAGCGCGGCAATTCGGCGGTCATTGCCGCAATCGCCTGGGGCGATGGGCCGAAGGCGCTCTCGTTTGCACCGAGCCGCAGCATCGTTTTGAGCCCACGTTCGCGCATGATACGCTCGGGGCCGACAAACGGCTCTCCCGCTGGAATCGCGTCGATCGTTGAATTCGGCCGAATCACGCGGTGGGGGGTCCTCCATGAG
Source organism: bacterium (assembly GCA_021807645.1). GTDB lineage: Bacteria > Vulcanimicrobiota > Vulcanimicrobiia > Vulcanimicrobiales > Vulcanimicrobiaceae > JABEUX01. The sequence continues at coordinate 2,771 of JAKBCP010000093.1, read as the reverse complement.
CGTAGCGATAGATATCGACCCGCTCCCCAACCGCGAGCGTTTCGATCTCTTCACCGAGGGCGAGATAGCCGTCGGAACGTGCGGCAAGGCTCGTCATCGATGAACGTAAGGCGAGAGGTTGTGCCACAAGGCCGTCGGGCCCTTGCTCCACCGCGACCGGAAGGTACCAAGTCCACCCCAGACGCTTCCGCAGCGGGGCACCCAGACGCGCGGAAAAAAGCGCCCCCCGTGGCTGCGCGCCGCAGAGCCGCGCCAAAATCGGCCCGCCGACCGCATCGAGAATGAGGAGCGAGGAGCTCGGGTTGCCCGGGAGGCCGAGGATGGGGACCGCTCCGACCGCCCCGAGCAGCGTCGGTTTCCCGGGCTTCACCTTGAGGCCGTGGACGATCGCACCGGGTGAGCCGAGCGCTGCCACGGCGACCGGCGTCTCGTCGCGCTCCCCAACCGAAGAGCCACCGCTCAGAACGACGGCATCGTAGCAAGCGACTGTATGCTTCAGCGCGGCGAGCAATTCGCCGGGGGCATCGCCGACGCTGGGAAGATGGACCGCATCTGCACCCATCGCCCGCAGGGCGCCGGCGATCGCGTACCGATTCGAATCGCGAACCTGCCACGCTTCGGGGCGTGCGTCGATCGCTACGAGCTCGTCTCCACTAGAGAGCACGGCGACGCGAGGGCGGCGGAAGACTTCGACGCGAGCGAGGCCGAGGGTGGCGAGCAACGAGAGCTCCGGCGCGCCGATGCACCGACCGACGCCGAGCAGATGCTCGCCGGCGCGAAGATCGCTTCCGGCCGGCGTTACCGCATCGCCCGGCTGCAGCGCCTCGCAGAGAAGCTCGTCGCCCTCCACGCGGGCCGCCTCGATCGGCAGCACGGCATCGCAACCCCGGGGAAGCACGCCGCCGGTCGGAATCCGCACCGCTTCACCGGGGCCGACGGAGTCGGGGTAACGGCGCCCCATCGCCACCGCACCGACGATGCGTAGGCGACCGGGCGTACTCGCCGCGCCGAGCGCGAACCCATCCATCGCCGATCGCGCGCTCGGCGGAAGTGCCGACTCGGCTCGCACCTCGACGGCGAGATAACGCCCGAGCGCCGCGTCGAGCTCGACGCTCTCACGCCTCGGCGGCGGTAACGATGCGCGCTGAAAAAAAATATCCAGCGCGCGCCCCGGCGCGAGGAGTCGTGATTCATCGAAGCCAACGGCGCGGAGTTCCATGCTCGATATTTCTCTCTGTCGTCGCGACCCCGATCGCATCCGTCGTTCCGCAATCCGGCGCGGTAGCGATCCGTCGTTCGTCGATGAGATTCTGCGTCTCGACGAGCGGCACCGCCTCGCCCTTACCGATCTCGAAACAAAAAAGGCGGAGAAGAATCGTCTCAGCGCCGAGATAGCAAAGGCGAGCGACCGAGCGGCAGCGGCCGCGAAGCTACGCCCGCAGATCGCGGCACTCGACGGTGAGATCGCCGCGCTCGACGAGACGGCGAAATCGCTCGCCCCGGATGCACCCGAATCGCCGTTGCGTGAGCTCCTCGTGCAGTCGCCGAATATCGTCGACGACAGCACTCCCGACGGAGCCGACGCCGCACACAACGTGACGATCCGCAGTTGGGGTACGCCGCGCGAGTTTGCGTTCGCCCCGCAACCGCATTGGGAGATCGGCGAACGGCTCGGCATCCTCGATTTCGAACGCGCCGCAAAACTCTCGGGGAGCCGTTTTGCGGTACTCCGGGGGCTCGGCGCACGACTCTCGCGCGCGATCGCACAGTTCTTTCTCGATCGCGCCGCCGCGCGCGGGTATGTGGAGATCGCACCACCCTATCTCGTCACGCAACAGACGATGTGGCGAACCGGGCAACTCACGAAATTCTCCGATGCGATGTTTGCCGATCTCGAGGCCGGCCTCTATCTCATCCCAACGGCCGAAGTGCCGCTGACGGCACTGCACGGCGAAGAAATCTTCGACGGAGCGGCACTGCCGATTCGCTACGCGGCCTACTCGCCGTGCTTTCGAAAAGAAGCGGGCGCCGCGGGCAAAGACACCCGTGGGTTGATCCGGCAACACCAATTCGAGAAGGTCGAACTCGTGCGGATCGAGCGCCCCGAAGATTCGTTTGCGGCACTCGAAACCATGACCGCCGACGCCGCGGCATTGCTCGAGGAACTCGGGCTCCCCTATCGCGTGCTCGCACTCTGCGCGGGCGATCTCGGCTTCAACGCCGCAAAAACATACGATCTTGAAGTTTGGCTTCCCAGCAGCAACGAATATCGCGAGATCAGTTCTTGTTCGAACTGCACCGATTTTCAAGCACGACGTTCACAGATGCGTTTCCGCCGCGACGCAAAAGCGAAACCGGAATTGGTGCATACGCTCAACGGCTCGGGGTTGGCAATCGGGCGCACGTTGCTCGCCGTGCTCGAAAACTACCAGCAGGCCGACGGCAGCGTCGTCGTTCCCGAAGTCCTACGCCGATACGTCGGCGCCGACCGTATCACCGCGCCCGAGTAGCGCCGCGCTCCGTCAGCCCACGTAGACCGCACCCTGTCAGCCCGAGTAGGCCCGCAGGGCCGTATCGAGGGCCTCCTTCGCCGCCTCGATACGATGGCTTCGCCATCTACTCGGCGTGACATCTGCATCGCGGCGTGACGTCGGCTACATCGAGGTTTTCTCCAACTCGTCGGCGAGCCGTTCGACGTACGGCGAACGCGTGCGCGGTGCCACTCCAAGCGGACGGACGCTCTCGATTGCGATGCCGGTGCGATTCTCGCC
>JAKBCP010000092.1 GCA_021807645.1 bacterium | reverse complement strand
CGATCTCTATCTCTTCTCGGGAACGATCGGCGCGCGACGAGTGCGCGCGACGTTGCGCCTCACGCACACGCAGGTGCGCGGCTTCGTGAGCGCCGGGCGCGACGATCGAGACGTCGCCGTTACCGGCACGCGGGCAGCGCGCGCGCTCCGGATCTATGCAGCCAGTAAGCCGCAACGGCTGCTCTTCGTCGGCGCCCTCACCGATTGCGGAAGCATCGCCGGGAGCTGGCTCGGCACACGCCCACCCCAGCCGCTCCAACTCGCTTCGGAAGGCGAACTCCTTTTCGCATCGCTCGCGCATCGGTACGATGCCGCTGGGGCACGCAGTGACGCGCTCGTCGACCGCCGCGTCCGCGCCCTGCGTCGCGCCGTACTCGCCGGCAACCGCGTGCGCGTGAGCACGCTCGTCGCCTATCCGCTGCGCATCAACGCAGCCGGCGGCGCGCGATACATTCGCAACGCCGGTGAACTCGTGCGCCGCTATTCGACGATTTTCACCCGCGCGCTCATCGACGCCATTCGTTCGGGCGTGCCCGCCGATCTCTTCGCCCGCGATCAGGGCGAGATGCTTTCCGACGGAACGCTCTGGTTCGACGCGCGCGGTCGCCTCGAGGCGATCAATCCTCCGTAACGTCGTCCGAGCTGATCCCACCCCGGTAAAAACTGATAACGCTCGTCCTGCACGTGCAGGCGGCTCCATGGCGTGAGGCGGCACGCCCGCGCGCCGGGAGCTCGCCTACATGGACGTACCCGAGAAATTCGCCCAGGTTTCCGGGAGGCAGGCGTGGCCTCGCTACTCCCGAAGATGCGTCGGTAGCTAGTGGTGCGGCGAGTACCTGTATGACTGCGCGTTTTTGCTTTGATGGCGGGTCGCAATGAGAGAGGCCGACTTCCTCGACCAACTCCTTCACCTTTTACAGTCGCCCGTTGAGGGCATGGACGTAGGTGATAAGGCAGCATTGGTGCGCGAGGTCTGCGAAGCGACACAGCGCGCTGACGAGCTGTGCCGGCCGGTCACATGCGAGATCGTTCCCTTCACGACGGGCCGGCGCCCGACCGATGAGGCGGCGCACCCCGGCCTTGGATCGAGCGACAACGCGAGTATGCTCCTTGCGCCGCACTGGGAGGGTGAGAATGCGACGTACATTCTCTATACGCTTGGCGGCCTGAGCGAATACTCACCCGAGATGCTGCAAGAGCTCCGTATCGACGTGACGCTCTCCTTTTGCGGAACGGACGGCTCGCAGACAACCCGAGCAATTCCCGGCTGGAATCGGCGCCCTGTAACTCCTGCGGTTTTCGATCCCTCAGGAGATTCGGCGCCAATGCTTCAGGAGATATCGCTCGCTGACGCGGCCGATCGGCGGTTGGTGTTGAAGCTCGCTCCCAACGAGGTCTTTCTACCGGGGAGCACGTGGCAGTGGGAGGATATCGATCCGCAAGTCGATTCGTCGGCAACCGACGGCAACGACCCATTCACATTTGGGCACATGTTTACGCAGATGCTCTTAGTGCATCTACGCGTCACCCGCCGCAATACGCCCATCTCCTCGGCCTCAACCTCTATCGATATTTGCGACACGCGTCGATTCGGGTCGCTTTACCAACGCATCCTCGATCTTCTTATTGCGACCGATGCCGAAGCCCAGGGGAAGAAAGCCGGTGTCGACGGCGTCGATCACCGTTACCATCCGTGGTCGCCGGTGCTGCTTATCGGATCGGAGAAGGCGGCGCTCTATACGCATGGATTGATCGAAGATATCGTTTACAAGAAACGTCATCTCACCGATCCTCGCTGGCTCATGCGGGTTGGGCTCTACCTCGAGTTGCTGACCTGCATCGGCGTCTTCGAAGCGGTGAAAGACGAGGTCGGCGATCTACTCACCAAACGAGAACGTGAGGAGTATGAGAAGAGCCCATTTTTCAAAGAGATTCGACGCCGGCTGAATATCCGCGGGTGGAAAGAGGTCTGGCAGTGCAAGGAAATTGCGTTTCCGAAGTTCGGTTCGCTCCATACGGGCCCGGTAGCGGCCGTGAATTTACTGCAAAAGCGCAAAGCAGTCTTGGCGTTTCTGCACGTTCATCACCAGGATCTCAAGCAAGCTATCGATCTCGCGGGACCGAACACCCACAACTCGCAAGAGACCTGGGGACGTGTTTTTCGTGACGCCGAGCGCGCCGTACTCAGAAAGACGCCGCTTGCCTTTCCCGAGCTCTCGCATCTGAACCCGCTTGTGAAAGATCTTATCCTCTGGCATCGCCAGGGGAAACTCGGATTTTTCAATCTGCAATGGTTCCCGAAGCAGTTCGAGGAGTTATTTGGCGATCAGGACGGCCTCTTTGCAGCAGCGTGCAACCAATATCGTTCCTCGATGAACGAGGTTGCCGATTGGGCGAAGAAGCGCGGCTTGATGGACTATACAGGCGGTGAATGCGTCCCCCTGGTCGTGAGCCTGTTGCATTCGCATATGGAAGGACGCACGGAAAATCTCGAACGGTTGCAGCGTCGCGACGGATATACAAATCAAGTCGATATCCAGGCGGTCTTACCGAAGCACGAAAAACTTGCTCGCGAGGATGACCGGGTCGCTCATCTTGAAGAGCGATCGGTGCTCCCGGAGTATTTATTCGCCGAGGTCCCGATCTTTCGCATCCTCTCCGATGAAGAACGGCTTGACCTTGCGAAGACGTCGCGAATGATTTCGCTGGGGCCCTATGAAAGAATTATTATTCAAGGGCAACAGGGCTCCTCGCTTTTCCTGGTCGCCGAAGGACGTTTGGAAGTACTGGTTCGCCAAGCCGATGAGACCGATCGCGTTGTCAACGTTTTGAAACGGGGCGATGCAGTGGGTGAAACCTCGCTACTAACGGGGCAGCCTCGATCGGCGACGGTCCGAGCCATCGACGGCGCCGTCGTTTACGAAGTTGGGAAGAGCCAGTTCGAAGCGATCGTTCGCAAGCGGCCGGAGCTCGTGGCAAAACTTTCCGCGATTATGGGGCAAAATCTTCGCGACTCGGAAAAATTTCGCGAGCAATACGAAAACGCTTCCAAAGGCAAAGAAAGAAATAAGGGCGTTCGGCGTTTCTTCTCTTCGAATTGGTCAAAGTAGCGCTCTGACCTATTTATTCTCACCAATTGGGCAGGCTTGCTCCCGGGCGAAAGCGTATGTCGCTGAAATAACCTGTGTAGGACAAAGTGAACGGCTGAAAATGGTGCAAGTCGTCGCTTCAGGATCGTTGCAGTGCCTCTGCAACATCGCGGTGTTTGACCGGACCCGTCTACGTGCGTATTATAGCTGGTTCGCCAGTCGCTCGTTATCGAAAACTTGAAGAAGTGGATTAAAGGTTGAATATGAAACGACTATTTAAATCGGAGCATTCGTGCCTGCCCGAAGCCGTTCATGGGAGGCTCCTTTCCGAAGCGGATCCTCTCCTTTATGAAGAGGTAGAGCGGCTCGTCCTCAAGGGCGAGATGAGCGCGGCCGCATGCACGCTCACGCTGGAAGAGAGCGCCGTTCTCGCTACACGCCTCGCAACATGTGTCGTCGAGAAGCGTTGTTCGTGCGAAGACGATAATTGCTACACCTACCATATTCGGCATGAAGGAGCGGCAAGCGTCACGACGCATCATACCGTCCGCTATTTCGTAAATGGCGAACTGTTAATTCACTTCGAGGGCGACGGCGTTATCTCGAAGGTCGAACGCCTTTGGGACGACCCGGAGAACGTGAAAGTGCGCTATGCGGTTCAAGGCGACGGTTCGTGGAAGCAGGTGCGCCTCGAATCGGTTTGAGCGCACCTAGCCGATGAGGTAGCCGCCGTCGCAGACGAGGGTTTGCCCCGTGATGTAGCCGGCGGCCCCGCTTGCGAGGAACAACACGCACGCAGCGATATCGTCGGGCGTGCCCACGCGGCCGAGCACGGTCCGCTTCCCGAAGCTTGCGGTGGTTTGGGCCATCGCATCGGGCGAGCCTTTCGTCATCGCCGCGACGCCTTCGGTCGCGATCATTCCGGGCAGCACCGCATTGACCGTGATCTTATCCGCCCCGAACTCGAGCGCCGCGCTGCGCGTGAGCATGTTGACCCCGCCTTTGCTGGCGTCGTAATGCGCGAGGCCGACCATCGATGGATGCAGCGAATCGATCGACGAGATGTTGACGATCCGTCCGCCGCCGCCTTGCTTGCGCATCTGCAGGGCGGCGGCGCGCAAGCACAGGAACGTGCCGCGCAAGTTGACGGCTTGCACGCGCTCCCAATCTTGCAGCGTCATCTCGGCGATCGGCGTCGTCGGAAAGATGCCCGCGTCGTTGACCAGGATATCGATCCGTCCGAAGCGTTCGATGCTCGCTCGCATCGTCGCCGCGACGCTCGCTTCGTCGCTCACGTCGGTGCGGAGCGCGAGCGCGCTCTCCGGGCGGAGGGCGTTGAGCTCGTCGGCGACTCGGGCTCCGGCATCCGGGCTGAGGTCGGCGATCGCGACCTCGGCGCCGGCGCCCGCCAGGTAGCGGGCGATTCCATGGCCGATGCCGCTCCCGGCGCCGGTCACGACGGCGACCTTTCCGGTGAGGCCGAAAAGCTCGGTGAGGAAGGCGTTTGCAGTCCGTTCGTGTGCGATCATGCCCCGAGTGTAGCGCCGAGAAGGGAACGCGCAGCGAAGGCCGCTTCACGAATGCTTCGCGCCCGGGGCTCCTCGAGCGGCGCACGCCCTGCAGAGGACTCCGCGGCGGCGCCGACAATCGGAACGGAAGGCTCTCGGTCGCGGTCGAGTTGCCGGGCGCGACCCGAAGCCGTGGAGGTCCGTGCGATGAAAAAAGATTGGGGGTTCCGCGTCCTCGGGCTCTCGATGCTGCTCTTCGGCGTCGCCGCGCTCTACTGGCACCGTCTGACGCCATCGGAGGAGCATCTCGTCCTCGGTGACGGCAGGCTGCACACGATCGTCCTCATCTGCTTGGGTATTGCCTACATCGTCGGCGGAACGCTCGTGATCTTGCGCACGACGATGCGCCTCGGTGCCGCGGCGATTGCGGTGGCGCTCGGCATTTTCGTGCTCCTGCAAATCCCGGGAAGC
>JAKBCP010000091.1 GCA_021807645.1 bacterium | reverse complement strand
CGCGCCGTCTTTGGTATAGGCGACGTAGAAAACGCGTGCAGTCGGCTGATTCGCTTGGTTGTGCAGCGTAATCGTGCCGGCGCGCGCCGTGTAGTGAATCGTCTGTCCGTGAACCACGACGCTTCCGTGGGTGATCGAATCGGGGAAGCGCGCCGGTACGTGCATCGGCGGCTTTTTCATCGGGGCTTTTGCAGGCGCAGCTTGGCCCGCGATTGGGAGCGAGACCGCAAGCGCGACGGCGCCCGCAAGCAAGCGAGTACTTCTCAAAATAATCCTCCTACAACCTCGTGCGTCGGGCTATGCAACCGATTGGATTTTTGGATCGCTGCGGTAGAACTCGTCGATTGCCCCGGCATACCGAGATTCGACAACGCGCCGTTTCACCTTCATCGAAGGAGAGAGTTCGCCCGATTCGATGCTGAATTCGCGCGGGATGACGACCGCCCGTCGAATCTGTTCGAAACTTCCCAGATCGGCGGTACGCTTACGCACTTCGGCGGCATAAAATGCCTGGACGTCCTCGCGTTTTGCGAGTTCGTCGACGGTCGCATCGGCGGGGAGCGCTATTTCGGCGCGCAAATTCTCCCAGTTGGGGCAAACGAGCGCACCCGGGTAGGGGCGGCCGTCGCCGAAGACCATCGCTTGCGCCACGAACATCGAGCGTTTGATCGCGCTCTCGACGCGCGCCGGCGCGACGAATTTTCCGGTCGCGGTTTTGAAGACTTCCTTTTTACGGTCGGTAATGGTGAGATAGCCGTTCTCGTCGACTTCGCCGATATCGCCGGTATGAAACCATCCGCCGGAGAGCACTGCTTGCGTCGCTTCGGGCTCGCGATAGTAACCCAACATCACGTGCCGTCCGCGCGTGAGAATCTCCCCGTCGGAAGCGATGCTCACTTCGACGCCGGGGATGACCGCGCCGACGCTTCCGTATTTGTTCTTCTCCGGATAATTCACGGTGACGACCGGAGAGGTTTCGGTGAGGCCGTAGCCCTGCATGATCGGCATGCCGAGCCCGAGATAGGTCATCGCAACATCGACGTGGAGCGCCGCGCTGCCGCTACTGAAGAACTTCATCGCATCTAATCCGAGGCGCGCGCGCACTTTGTCGAGCACCAATCGTTTTGCGATCGCATATTGCGTGGAGAGCAGCGGGTTTGCGCCGCCGAAGGTTTTCGCGCGCGCCCAGTGCCGAGCGGTGCGCAGCGCCCAGGGCACCAAACGTGCCTGAAACCCGCCCGCGCGCAGAGCGTTTCCGTTGATGCCGGCGAGGACGCGGTCGAAGATTCGCGGCACGCAGGTCATGTAATTCGGCCGCGCGTAGAGAAGATCGGGAATTAATTCGTTCGCGTCGTGGCAGATAAAGTAGGTCGGTTTCGCAAGAAAATAAATGAACATCATCGTCTGTTCGTAGATATGCGAAAACGGCAAAACCGAAAGTACGCGATCTTGCGGCGTCAGGACGGCAAAAGCCCCGTAGAGCGAGGATTTGGCATCGAAGGCGATGTTGTCGTGCGAGAGCATCACGCCCTTGGGGTTGCCGGTGGTGCCGCTGGTGTAGATGAGGATAGCCAGATCGTCCGGCGCGAGCGAGGCGTAATACGGCGTCGGCAGCGAGGGATCGGCGGCGCGTGCGCGCGCGCCCTCGCTCTCGAAGGCAGCGAGTGCGAATGGGCCCTTCGACTCAAAGACGATGGCGCGCGGCAGGACGGGAATTGCAGCGCTCAACGTTCGTAGAGTCGTTTCGGTATCGACGATCAGCAACTTCGCTTCGGAATGCTTGAGGATGTAGGCGGTAATATCGCCTGCCTGCGTTGGGTAGATCGGGACGACGATGCATCCACTCATGAGGATGCCGAAACTCGTTGCGATCCAATCGACCGAATTATGACCGATCAGCGCGACGCGGTCGCCACCTTGCAAACCCGCGGCGCGAATCGCACAGGCGATATTTTTCGCTCGTTCGAGCAACTCGGTACTCGATATATCGGTCCATGAATCGCCGCGACGTTCGGCGAGTGCGCGGTCGCGGGGCTCCGAAAGCACGCGCGTAATGAGCTCTGGAAGCGTCTCGCGCTCCGACATCCAATCGATCATCGTAGAGAAGTTTTTGCCCGCTCCGGCGCCTCTGACCTTTCCGCACCGCAGAAGTTCAGGCTAGACGTGCAGGTACGGCCGTGCCTGCTCGAGCCGGGAGGGGCTCATCCCGGCGACATCGAGGAGTTGGTCGAGCGCGTCGAAGGGGCCGTCGCGGCGGCGCACGGCGATAATGCGCTCGGCGAGGATCGGCCCAATCCCCGGCACCTCGGCGAGCGTCGCCGCACTGGCGCCGTTGAGGTCGACGCGGCTACCGAGGAGGGAGGCCCCTTTCTTCGCGCGCTTGCTTCTCGCCGTGCGCGGGATGCGCAGGGTGCTGCGGCGTCGGCTCGGAGTCCCAATCTTCGGGACGAGCACCTCCTCTCCATCGACGAGCGGGGCGGCGAGATCGACGCGGTCGAGGTCGGCGCCGGATCGCACGCCCCCGGCTGCGGCGAGCGCCGCTTCCGCGCGCTGCCCCGGCGGAAAACGGTAGAGCCCGGGGTGCGCGACCGCACCGGCGACATCGACGAGCAGCGTTGCGGGCGGCGGCGCGTTACGGTGCTTCGCCCTCCCCGGCGCTCCGTGCCGTGCCCCGGCGTGAAGCGAAGAGGCCGGCGCGACGAGGAGCGGAGCCGGAGCGGGATGGAAGGCAAGCAGCGCGATCAGCAGCGCGGCGGCGGGCAGGGCGAGCCAACGTTTCATGCCGATCCTTCACGCGAACGCGCGCGCGGGAAAGGGGCTTGCGACCCCTGCGGTGGGCGGGCTTGCTTCGGTTGCGTATGCTATGCAGATGGCCGCAGCATACGATTTCCAGGATATCGAGCAGCGCTGGCGCGAGCGTTGGGAGCGCGACGGGCTCGCCGCAGCACGCCCCGGTGCCGCGCGCGAGAAGTATTACGTGCTCGAAATGCTGCCGTATCCCTCGGGAGATCTGCACGTCGGGCATGCAAAGAATTATACGATCGGCGATGCGATCGCGCGCTCGATGCGCATGTTGGGTTACAACGTGTTGCATCCGATGGGCTGGGACGCCTTCGGTCTTCCGGCGGAGAATGCCGCGATCCAGCGTGGCATCGCTCCGGCGACGTGGACGCTCTCCAACATCGCCAACATGCAGCGACAAATACGGTTGATGGGCACGAGTTACGATTGGTCGCGCGAGATCGCCACCTGCACGCCGGAATATTATCGATGGAATCAATGGCTTTTCTTACGGTTGTACGAACGCGGGCTCGCCTATAAGCGCGAAGCTCCGGTAAACTGGTGTCCGAAAGACGCGACGGTGCTCGCCAACGAACAGGTGATCGACGGCTGCTGTTGGCGCTGTAATACGCCGGTGGAGCGGCGCAATCTCTCGCAATGGTTCCTGCGGATTACCGAGTACGCCGAACGGCTGCTCGATGGGCTCGACGGGCTCGACGGGTGGCCCGAACGGACGCGCACGATGCAACGCAATTGGATCGGCAAGAGCGAAGGCGCGCAGTTTTCTTTTGCGATCGAGGGCGCGAGCGAAGCGATCGACGTTTTCACGACGCGCGTCGACACCGTTTACGGCGTCACGTTTCTCGCGCTCGCACCGGAACATTCCGTGGTCGCGCGCATCAAAGAACTCATTGCTCCGGAGCACTCGGCGGCGATCGATCACTTTGCCGAGAGTCTGCGTTCGAAATCGGAGCTCGAACGGACGAGTTTAATGGAGAAGCAAGGGCTCTTCACCGGTGCGTACGCGCTCCATCCGCTCTCCGGAGCGCGCGTGCCGATTTGGGTGACCAACTACGTGCTCGCCGAATACGGCACCGGTGCGGTAATGGGCGTTCCCGCGCACGACGAACGCGACTTCGATTTCGCGCGCAAACACGAGCTGCCGATCGTGCGGGTCATCGTGCCGAACGGCAGCGCGTTTACCGCCGACGCGCCGATCGACGAAGCATTCGTCGATGACGGCACGCTCGTTGCAAGCGGTGCATTTTCGGGTATGGCGAGCGCCGAGGCGCGCCGCGCGATAGCGGCGGAGTTTGAGCGGCTCGGCATCGGCATGGCAACGACCACCTATCGCCTTCGCGATTGGTTGGTCTCACGGCAACGCTATTGGGGGACCCCGATCCCGATCGTTTACTGCGAGCGCTGCGGCGAAGTTCCCGTTCCCGACGAGCAACTGCCGATCTTGTTGCCTCCCGACGCACCGATTACCGGCGAAGGCTCGCCGTTGGCACGACTGCCGTCGTTTATCGAAACGACCTGTCCGAAATGCGGTGGATCGGCACGGCGCGAGAGCGACACCATGGATACGTTCTTCGAATCGTCGTGGTATTATCTGCGCTATCTCGATCCGCACAATGAAACCGCACCATGGGCGCGCGAGGCCGCGGACGCATGGATGAATGTCGATCAATATATCGGCGGCTCCGAGCATGCGGTGCTGCACCTTCTGTACTCGCGCTTTTTCTATAAGTTCTTTCACGACTGCGGCTGGGTAAGCGGTGCGGAGGAACCGTTCGCGCGCCTTTTCCACCAAGGCATGCTGCTCGCCAACGGCGAGAAGATGTCGAAATCGCGTGGGAATGTCGTCGGTATCGACGAGACAGCAAAGACGAACGGCGTCGACGCGATGCGGTTGTTCTTGCTCTATGTGACGCCGCCCGAAGACACCAGTGAGTGGACCGACGACGGCATCAACGGTCGCGTCCGCTTCGTTAACCGCGTTTGGCGCGCATGCGAGCCGCTCGCCGCGCGCGCGCGCAGCGTCGACGTACGCGCGTTGCCGATCTGCGCGACGCCGGAGGAGAAGGCGTTGGTGCGGGCGGTGCACCTCGCGGCGCGCTCGCTCGTCGAAGAGACGCTCTCGCGACGCTTTCACTACAACACGACGATTGCACGACTCGACGAGACGATCAATGCGCTGACGGCGGCAGTGAGCTCTGCGCCTGATTCGGCAGCGACGCTCTATGCGGTGCATGCAGTGCCGCTTTTGCTCGCTCCGTTCGCGCCGCATATCGCC
>JAKBCP010000090.1 GCA_021807645.1 bacterium | reverse complement strand
GGAAATTGCAGCGTACGCACTTTTTTTTGAGCATGCCGGAGACCGAGGCCGGGGCGACCCCCAACGACGAGGCGAGCGCTCCGGTGCTCACACCGTCCCCCTCACGTTCGAGCCGGTATACCGCTTCGAGATACTCCTCGACCGATTCAGCGAAGTGACTGTGCCCTGACATAGCGACTTGGCTTCGACGCCGCCCGCGTTACTCCGTGGAGCGCAGCCGTTCTTCGAGCGAGCGTTTTAGCGAGAGCGGAGCAAACGAGGCCTCGATCGCGTTGGCGATGCAGGCGCGCAGGGCCGGCTCGCCGGCGAGCCGAGCGAGGGCAAGATACTCTTCGTCGATATGCGCGCCGAAGATCGCCGGGTCGTCGTCGTCGATCGTTACCCGGAGCCCCGCCGCGAGCAGTTCGGGAAGTGGATGCGCTTCGAGCGCGCTGACCACCCCGGTCCGCAGATTCGAGGTCGGGCAGACCTCGAGCACGATCTCCCGCTCGCGCAGCATGGCTACCACCGCCGGGTCTTCAACGGCGCGAATCCCGTGCCCGATGCGCTCGGCCCGGAGCTGCTCGACCGCCGCGCGCACGCTCTGGGCGCCCGCCGCTTCGCCTGCGTGGACGACCGCATGCAAACCCTCGGAGCGCGCGAAGGCGAAGGCGTCGGTAAAGAGCTCGGGCGGGAAGCGTGCTTCGTCGCCGCCGAGCCCGATACCGATCACCCCGAGTTCGGTCGCCGACGCAGCAAAGCGAGCGGTCTCGAGCGCGCCGGCCGCGCCGAAGTTGCGCGTGAGATCGACGATGGTGCGGAAGGCGACCCCGTGGCTGCGTTCGATGCGGGCGAAGACCTCGTAGATCGCTTCCGTGCAGGCGCGGAGGTCGAGTTCGGGGTGAAAGAAGCGCCAGACCGAGGGCGAGATAAAGAGTTCGCCGTAGGCGACGCCGCGCCGCAGCGCATCGGCGGCGAACTCCTCGGCGAGACGCGCATAATCTTCGGGACGAGAGAGGGCGCGCGAGACGGCGGCAAAGAGCAGCAGAAACTCGGAAAAATCGGCGAACGCATAGACTTGCCCGGGCTCACGCGGCGAGCGATCTTCTTCCTCGGCTGCCGCACCCGGGCGGTAGCGCGTCGGCAGGCCATCGCGTTCGGTGAGTTCGAGGAAGGTGCTCTCACGCAGCGTTCCCTCGAGGTGGCAGTGCAGGTGGATCTTCGGCAGCGCCGCGATGCGCGCGACGAGCGATTCTTGCGGTTCGAACTCCAACATCGGTCGCACAAGGGTTCGCTACGATATGCTAGAATCCATGGAGTTCCGGCGCGGGGTGGAGCAGTCCGGTAGCTCGTCGGGCTCATAACCCGAAGGTCGCGAGTTCAAATCTCGCCCCCGCAACCATTAAGTCCCCTGGTGGTCATCCACGAGGGGACTTCTCGTTTTCGACCCCTGCTTCCAGTCACGAACGAGATTGGAGGCGAAGCACGGTGATGCCATCGCTATTGAAGCCGGCGTGCGAGGGAACGCCCCGGTGCGTAGCCCCACGCCACGCGAAAGTCGCGAGATCGAGAGCACCGATCGAGAACCAACGACTTCCCAAAAGAATCCGCGCTAAATAGTCGGGCTGAACGAGACGCTCACGGTCGTGGTGTTTGGCGCGGATCCATTACCGCATCCGGCTAAACCCGGGAGAAATTTCGATTGTTGCACGAGCGAGAGCGCCGTCGCATCGATGATGCTATTTTGCGAACTCGCGGCGACGGATGCGGAGGTGACGATACCGCTCGAATCAAGGACAACCTTCACGATCACCGTGGCGGCAGTCGTAACACCCGCACCTGCAGGGATCGGCTGAGGCGGTATCGGCGTCCCGGCAAGGCGCGGTGCTATGCCGGGAAGTTGGCACGACCCCGTGGCCGGGCCTCCGCAGCCGGCCGCCGGCAGAAGCGCCACAATCAATGCCGCATACGTCGATAAGCGCACGGGAATCCGGAAACGGTTCATGGTGTTGCCATCGAATTATGCGCGTAGAGACCCGACGCAGGTAAGCAAGGCGACGAGCGGACCTCCCACGGCACTCTACGGCTGCTCGATCGACGCGACCGATGACGACGGACAGAGTGCATCGAGCGCCGTCTGGGCGACCGGATCGGGTTGGGCCATCGCAACGGGACGACCGTAGACGACCGCGACGAGTTGGCCCTGCTTCTGAGCGAGCCGCTCGATGAGAAAAAACATCGGCGTCCGAATCTCGAACTGCCACTGCGAATCACTTCCGCCGCAGCCGAGGACTTTCGCCGACGAAACAAGTGTCGAGTGGGCGAAGAACTTTAGCATGACCATGCTCGCCTCTTGAGCCACTGTTGCGAGCGACACCGGTTTCCCGGAGACGTCGCCGTATTTTTGCAGCGGCGTCACGGCGACGAGATACGATTCCATCGTCCCGTCGGGAAGTTTTTTCGAAGCCGATCCGAGCACGTGCGAGCCCGGCATCAATCCATCTCCCGTTGCCGCCGCCGTCCAGCCGACCGGAAGCGGAGCTCGCAACCCCGGCATAACGTTCATCAACGGTGTGGCGGGCGGAGCAACGAAATCTTGCGGGCAGAACGTGCCGAGAGCGGCCAAGGCCTCGGGGTCGACGGCGCTTCCACCGGTGCGCATATAGGTTACGGCGTCGAACGCCCCGTGCGGCGCTTGCGCGATATATTGCAGCGTAAAGAGGTGCATCGAACCGATATCGAGTCGATAATGCAACCTCCAAGCCGGGCGCGTACCGGCGCAGACGAAACTCGCTCGGCTCGATATCAAATGAAACTTCGTTCCAAAATGGCCGAGTAGTCCAATCGCCTTCTGAACGTTGCCGGAAAGCGTTCCGGTAACCGGTGCATCGGATTCCGTCACGTTGATCGATTCCATCCCGCCGGCGTAGGGCTTCATCGCTTGAAAGCGGATCTGTTCGACCGCCGAGAGCACGCGAACGCGACGGTCGAGCGTCCAGCCCTTGGGCACCTTCATAAACGCCGAGATCGGCTGCATCGTCGCTTGCGGCGAGGTTGCAACGGCGGGAGCGGCGAGCGCGGCAGCCGTCGCTACGGGAGCGGGGGCGAGCGTCGCGACCGGCGAGGCACTCGGAATCGGCGCGGGCGATGGGCTCGCAAGCGCAGCAGCGAGCAATACCGCGCGCATCATGCCGCCACCAACCCGACTTCTTTTGCTACCGCGGCGAACGCATCGAGCGCGCGATCCATCTCCTTGCGCGTTAACGTCGCGCAGAGTTGCGTGCGTATCCGCGCCGTCCCCTCGGGTACGACGGGGAAGCCGAAGCCGGTTACGAAGACGCCGCGTGCGAGCAGCTTGTCGCTCATCGAAATCGCAAACGCCGTTTCACCGACGATGATCGGCACGATCGCACTCGGCCCCGGCAGCGGCTTCAGGCCGATCCGCTCGAGCCCGGCGCGGAAATAGGTGACGTTCTCCCGAAGCGCGCGCACGCGCTCGGGGTGTGCGTCGAGAAAATCGATCGCCGCGAGCGCGCTACACGCGACCGTCGCCGGCAATGCGTTGGAAAAGAGCTGCGGGCGCGAGCGCTGGATCAACATATCGACCAATGCATGGCTTCCGGCGACGAAACCGCCGGCCGCGCCGCCGAGTGCTTTTCCGAGCGTCCCGGTGATGATATCGATCTCCCCGGTCAAGCCGAAGTGTTCGATCGTTCCTCGACCGGTCGCTCCCATCACACCGGTGCCGTGCGAATCGTCGACGACGCTAACCGCTCCATACTTTTTGCAGAGGGCCACGATCGCCGGAAGATCGGCGACCGAACCCTCCATCGAAAAGACGCCGTCGGTAACGACGAGAATCGGCGCGCAGCCGTGCGCTGCCTGCAGCTTCGCTTCGAGATCGGCCATGTCGCCGTGTTTGTACACGCTGCGCTTCGCCTTGCTTGCCAGGCGCACGCCGTCGATGATCGATGCGTGGTTCAGCTCATCGGAGATAATCGCCGACCCTTCGCCGCAGATCGTTGCGAAAAGCCCGGTATTCGCGTTCCAGCACGAGACGTACGTGAGCGCCGCCTCGGTGCCGAGAAAGCCCGCGATGCGCTCCTCCAATCGGCGATGGATATCGAAGGTCCCGCAAATGAACCGCACCGATGCGGTTCCCGCACCGTAATGGTCGAGGCCCGCTTTCCCGGCCGCGATCACCGAGGGCTCGTCGGAGAGCCCCAGATAATTATTGGACGAGAGGACGATGACGTCGCCCGCTTCTTCCATGTGGACGCTCGGCGCCATCGGCGACGTGATATGGCGAAGATGTTTGTAGGTGCCCGCCGCCTTGAGCGCGTCGAGTTCTTTCTGGAGCGCAGCATCGAAAGCGGCGTTCATTTCTTTCCTCCGGTGAGATCGAGAACGATTTTTGCGGCCTCGCCGCTGTGCATGAGTTCAAATGCGCGGTCGTACTCTTCGAACGGCAACACGTGGGTGATGATGGGCCGGAGATCGACGCGCCCGCTCTTCACCAGCGCTTGGGTCTGATACCACGTCTCGAACATTCGACGGCCGTTGATGCCCAGCACGGTGAGGCCCTTGAAAATTATGCGCTCGGCAAGATTGATGTTGATGCTGTCGGAGGGGATACCGAGCAGCGCCGCGCGCCCACCGTTGCGAACCATCTGCAAGCCCATATCGATCGCCGCACCGCTCCCCGACATTTCGAGCAATACGTCGACGCCGTTGCCGCCGGTGCGCGCCTTCATCTCTTCAACCAAGCCGCTACTGCGAGAATCGAAGACCGCGTCGGCCCCGAGCCGTTTTGCCAGCTCGAGCTTGGCCGGATTGACATCGAAGGCGTAGACGCTCGCCGCGCCGGCCGCGCGCGCGACCGGAATCGCCATGAGCCCGATCGAGCCGACACCGGTTATCGCCACGCTCTTGGTGCTTACGTCGGCGGCCATCACCGTATGCACGGCGTTGCCGAGCGGATCGAAGACGGCCGCGAACTCATCGGGGATCGCGGGGTCGAGCGGCCACACGTTGTATTCGGGCATCGAGATATACTCGGCAAACGCGCCGTCACGATCGACGCCGATGATCTTTACGCGC
>JAKBCP010000089.1 GCA_021807645.1 bacterium | reverse complement strand
CTCGATCCCCCAATCGAAATTCGTCCGCGAGATCGAAAAATCGTCGAGTCCTTCTTCCAAAAGCGAGAGCATCTCGTTGTAGACGCTCTTCGGACGCAGCCAATTGGGGTTCGCGCGATAATAGTCGAGCAGACGATCCCGATATGCCGAGAGCTTGAAGAACCAGTCTTTTTCGGAGAGCCAGGTGACGGCGCGTCCGCAGGTGGGACACTTTCCATCGACGAGCTTTGCTTCGAGCCAGAACGTCTCGTCTTCGATACAATACCAGCCCTCGTACGTGCCGAGATAGATATCGCCGCTCTCGCGAAGCCGTTCGAAGACGCGCTGCACGACGCGCTCGTGGCGGGGCTGCGTGGTGCGAATGAAATCGTCGTACGAAATATGAAACGCGGCAAAGAGCTCTTGCCAGCGCGGGACGAGCGCATCGCACCAATCTTGCGGCGATTTTCCCGCCGCCGCCGCGGCGTTGGCAACTTTCTGGCCATGCTCGTCGGTGCCCGTGAGGAAGAACGCCTCGCCTTCGGTGCGCGCCGTGCGCGCGAGCACGTCGGCGACCGCCGTCGTATAGGCGTGGCCGATGTGCGGATTGCCGGAGATATAATAAATCGGCGTAGTGACGTAGAACGGGCGCTTCATTTAGGGCGTGCTTCGCCCTCGGCCCTCGGCTTTCCGCGCTGAAATCCGCGCGTAGAGATCCGAACGCTCGCCGGCCCCGGTCGCCGCGAGGCGGCGTGCGATCGAGGAGACGCGCTCGCCCGCTGCTAGAGCGGTCGCGATTGCGGCATCGACATCGGCCCGACTCGGCGGCGCCGCTTCCCGCAGGGGTGCGGCTTCGAGCGCGAAGGCGATCTCTCCGCGCGGGGGATCGGGGAGCGCGCGCGCGACCTCCGCGGGGTTTCCGAGGATCTGCTGTTCGAAGCGTTTGGTGTACTCTCGCAGCAGAAACAAGCGCGCGTCGGGGGCGAGACTCTCGATATCGCGCAGCGTCGCGAGAATGCGTTGGGGGCTCTCGTACCAAAGGGTCGTGCAACCGCCCGCGAGCGCGCGTTCGAAAACTGCGCGCCGAGCGCTCGTGCTGCGCGGCGGGAAACCCTCGAAGGTAAAGCGCCGCAGGTCGAAACCCGAGAGGAGCGCGACGCCGATCGCCGCGCTGGGGCCGGGGAGCGCATCGATCGCGATGCCGAGCGCTCGCGCCTGAGCGACCAACTCGCTGCCGGGGTCGGAGATGCCCGGCGTTCCGGCATCGCTGACCACCACCACGTTCTGCGTGCGCGCGCGCTCCAGAATGTTCGCGGTCGCCGCAGCGGCGTTCTGTTCGCGATAGCTCGCAAGTTCGCGTCCGGGAAGTTCGAGCGCGCTGAGAAGCCGGCGCGCGACGCGGGTATCCTCGGCGACGATAAGGTCGGCCTCGCGCAGGGCGTCGAGCGATCGTAGCGTGATATCGCGCAGGTTCCCCAGCGGCGTTGCTACGAAGATCAGCGGCATGGGCGAAGCATTCGGTATCGAGCGGATTCCTCCGTGCGCGGGGGCGGCGTAATGCTTGCGTCGGGGCACGTCGCGTTGCCGTCGCTGCTAGAGAACGATCCCACGCATCCGCTCGCGGCGGCGTTATTCGGAATCGCGAGGATCGCCGAAGGTGCGCCGCCGTTGCTCGTCGTCGAGCGGCTCGACCGAACCTACGATGTGGTCGCCGATAGCGACGGAGCCGATGCATGCAGCGCGACGGCATGGCCGCTGCGCGACCTGCTGCGCGAACTCATTCTCGCCGCTCGCGTCCCGGTCGAAGTGCGCGAATCGCGCGCGAGCGGGCTTGTCGAGCAACCTCCGCCGGCGTGTCGTCCGGAGAGCGCCGCTTCGGCGCGGCGCTCGGCGGTGCCGCAACTGCTGCGCGCGACGCTTGCGACCGTTCGCGCGCGGATCGTAGCGGGAGAAATCGCCCGCGAACCTTAACACGTTCCGGCGATGGATGCTGCTACCCCCTCGTCGCTCGACGCGTTCTTCTTTAAAAACCGCGGTGCGTTGTTGGCGCTCCCGGCGCTCGCGCTCGTGCTCTTCGGCACCCCGACGCTTCGCGCCGCACTGCTCGGTATTCCGATTGCGGTGCTCGGCGAGCTGCTGCGCATGTGGGCGGTCGGTTACTCCGGCGTAACTACGCGCGGCGACCACGTCGAAGCTCCCCGGCTCGTCACGGCGGGTCCATACGCGCACGTGCGCAACCCGCTCTACGTCGGCAACTTCATTACGGCGCTCGGTTTCGCGCTCGCGTTCACCGGCGGGAATGCGCCGACGATCCGGCTCGTGCTCGTGCTCGGTTCGCTCCTGTGGATGCTCGTCGTGTACGGCGTCATCGTTCCGCATGAAGAGCGATTCTTGCATGCGACCTTCGGCGACGCATTCGCTCGCTATTGCGAGCGCGTGCCGCGTATCGTACCGCGCCTCGCTCCGGCGCCGGAGCCGGCCGGGAAGTGGGACGGCAGCGTGATCGCGCGCGCCGAAACGCGCACCTTTGTGACCTTTCTCGTGATGCTGGCGATCTTGGTCGGCAAGGGTCTCCTGCACCGATAACCGCGAGGTTCGGCGGAGCCTCCACTCGAAGCGGAGGCGGGTTATGGAATCCATGCAATCATCAACCGTCGTCCTCGGCCATGCGCGCACTCCGTTCGGTAAACTCGGCGGCGCTCTCTCGCCGCTTCCTGCAACATCGCTGGGCGCCGCCGCGCTCGTCGGCGCGCTCGAACGCGCCGGGCTCGACCCCAGCGAGATCGAACACGTCATCTTCGGCGAGGTGCTGCAAGCGGGTGTCGGGCAGAATCCCGCGCGCCAAGTGCTCTACAAGAGCGGTCTTGCAAAGACGGTGACCGCCGAGACGGTCAATAAAGTCTGCGCGTCGGGGATGCTCGCGGCGGTCAACGCGATGCGTCTCATCAACGGCGGCGCGAATCGCGTCGTTGCGGCGGGCGGAATGGAATCGATGAGCAACGCGCCCTATCTCCTCAAAGATGCGCGCAGCGGTTATCGCTTCGGCGACGGAACGTTGATCGATGCGATGATTCACGACGGCCTCTGGGATTGTTATTTCGGGATGACGATGGCGACGCAGGGTTCGAAAGTCGCCAATGAGCTCGGACTCACGCGCGAAGCACAGGATGCATTCGCATACGAAAGTCATCGCCGCGCGCATGCGACGGCGCAGTCCGGCGGCTACGCCGACGAACTCATTCCGGTGAAAGTCGCCACCAAGGCGCGCGGTCGCATCGTGCGCGACGCGCTGCCTGCCCGCGGACGCGAACGCGTTCCCGCGACCGTGGGCGCACCGATGAACGCCTTCGACCACCATCCCTCCGCCGAGTTCACCTTCGATTTCGAAAAATACACGCCGTTCATCACCGGCGACGTGCCGTTTACCGCAGTCGATCGCGATGAGGCGGTGCGTGCAGATGCCAGCTTGGAATCGATGGCGAAACTCAAACCGCTCGAACGCGACGGCACTATTACCGCCGGGAATGCTCCGGGCGTCAACGACGGCGCCGCCGCGTTGATTCTCGCGCACGCCGATTACGCGCGCGAACGCGGACACGCCGCGCTTGCGACGCTGGTCGATCACGCAACCGTTGCGTGGGATGCGCCGTACATTGCGCTGACGCCGGCGATGGCTGCACAGACGTTGCTGGCAAAGCACGGCCTGCGCGCAAGCGATATCCACGTGTGGGAGATTAACGAAGCGTTCGCGAGCGTTGCACTGACGTCGGCGAATCGTTTGGGGATCGACCCCTCGACGATCAATATGCGCGGCGGTGCGATAGCGATGGGGCACCCCATCGGCGCTTCGGGAGCGCGCATTCTCGGCACGGTGGTCGCGCAATTACGTCAGCGCGGCGGCGGGCTCGGAATCGCGTCGATCTGCTCGGGCGGCGGCCAGGGCGATGCCGTTCTCGTGCGCGTCGACTAATCGATGCCCTTCCGCATCGCCGTTATCGGCGCCGGGCAGATGGGCGCCGGCATCGCACAGGTGGCCGCGCAGAGCGGCCACACCGTGCTCCTGCACGATCGTAGCGACGAGCTGATCGCCCGCGGCATCGCGAACGTCGAGAAAAATCTCGCGCGCGCGGTCGAGAAAGGGCGGCTCGATTCCGCCGGGCGCGACGCGGTTCTCGCGCGTATCGAACGCACGCCGCGCATCGACGCACTCGATGTCGATCTCGCGATCGAAGCGGCGACCGAAGCACTCGATCTTAAACTCGAGCTCTTCGCACGCCTTGATTCCGCAACGCCCGCCGACGCGATTCTCGCTTCGAACACTTCGTCGATCTCGATAACCACGCTCGGTGCGGCGACCAAACGCGCCGAGCGCGTTATCGGGATGCACTTTATGAATCCGGTTCCCGTGATGGCGCTCGTGGAGATCATCCGCGGTATCGCGACCTCGCAAGCAACCTACGAATTTACCGAAAAACTCGCACGCGATATGGGCAAGACGCCGGTAGAGGTTCGCGATTTTCCGGGCTTCGTTTCCAATCGCGTGCTCATGCCGATGATCAACGAAGCGATCTACACCCTCTTCGAGGGAGTCGGCAGCGTCGAAGCGATCGATACGGTGATGAAGCTCGGCATGAATCATCCGATGGGCCCCCTGCAGCTCGCCGATTTCATCGGTCTCGACACCTGTCTGGCGATTATGGAAGTTTTGCACGAAGGTTTTGGTGACTCGAAATATCGGCCGTGTCCGTTGCTTAAACAATACGTCGCTGCCGGCTGGCTTGGGAAAAAGAGCGGCCGCGGGTTTTACACCTACGCATGACCGATCGATCCGCCGCTGCACGATTTGAGATTACCGACGAGCAGCGGCAGATCGCCGCGCTCGCGCGCGAGTTCGCGCAAAAAGAGATCGCTCCGTATATCGCTGCGTGGGATCGCGAGCATTATTTTCCGCGCCAACTCTACACGAAGATGGATGCGATCGGTTTGATGGGCGTGCTCGTCGACGAACGGTACGGCGGCGTTGGCGCCGGCTATGGCGCCTACGCGCTGGCGGTTGAAGAGCTTGCGCGCGTCGATGCCGGAGCGGCGGTAACGCTCTCGGTG
>JAKBCP010000088.1 GCA_021807645.1 bacterium | reverse complement strand
TTCTTTCAAATAGGCTCCGACAATGCCGGGCAAAAAAGCAATCGGCAAGAACACCACGACATCGACCATCGTAATTGCGATCGCCGCACCGCCGATCTCCGTCCGGCCATCGACTGCGGCCGCATGCGAATCTTTTCCCATCTCGCGATGTCGCGTTATATTTTCCAAAACGACGATGGAGTCGTCTACCAAGATGCCGATTATCAGCGCCAATCCCATCATCGACATGCTATCGATATGAAAGCCGAATGCCTTCATCAGCACGAAGGTAGAGAGAATCGAGGTCGGGATGGAAATCATGACGACCGCAGCATTACGCCAGGCATGGAGAAAGAGCATCATCACGATCGCCGTCAGGACGACGCCTTCAAAAAGCGACTGCCAGACGCCGATCAGCGACTTCTGCGTGAAATCGGCCGGAGCGTCGATCTCATGAAAAGTCACCTGCGGAAATTGTTTTTCTATGTCTTTAATATGTTCTCGAGCGATTTGCGTAGTCGTGATTTCATCGGTCCCTATCGCGCGCCCCAAACTCACGTAAAGTCGGGGCTTCCCGTTATAGTGAGAGATCGAGCGCATTTCGATGTGCCCGTCATCGACCGATGCGACGTCGCCGACGCGGAGATTTCTATTACTCACCCCGGGAATAGCAAGCGGAATATCGGCGATATCGCTCGCGTTATCGATTCCCGAGCGAATCGAGACGGTCGCTTCGCGCGTCGGCTGTTCCAAGAGGCCGCCGGGTAGATTGGCGTTGTTTCCCGCAACCGCGCTAAAAACGTCGCCGAGCGTGGCGCCGACGCCGTCGAGCGCGGTGGGATTCGGCCGAACGTTGAACTGCCGCGTTGCAAGACCGTACACATCGACGGTCTGAACGTTGGGGATCTCCTGTAACATCGGCTGAATCTGATTCGTCGTCAGGTCCGCGAGCTGCATCGGCGAGAGCGTCGATGAACTCAGCGCGAGGTCGAGCAGTGGTTGCGAGGCGCCGTTCCGTTCCACCGAGGGCGGATCCATATCGGCCGGCATATAGATGCGCGCCGTATCGACGCGGCGCTGCACGTCGATCGCCGCGATATCGAGATTCGTTCCGAGCCTGAAGCGCACCAAGACGACGGCGCTACCTTCCTGAGTCGTCGCCGTGATCTGATCCATGTTCTGCGTGCCGACGAGCTGGTCTTCAATCGGCTTGACGACCAACTTCTCCATCGTTTGCGGTGACGCGCCGGGGTATCCGGCCGCCACGATTACCAGCGGATAATCGGTTCCCGGCGGGTTTGCGCTGCGTCCAATCTGCAAGAAGGCGACGATGCCGGCGAGC
Organism: bacterium; assembly: GCA_021807645.1. GTDB lineage: Bacteria > Vulcanimicrobiota > Vulcanimicrobiia > Vulcanimicrobiales > Vulcanimicrobiaceae > JABEUX01. Next base: position 3,783 of record JAKBCP010000088.1, on the reverse strand, counting down.
GCGAGCGCGACAAAGATCGCGGCGGTGACCATCGGTCGGGATATCGCAAATCGGGTCAACCACATACGCCTTCACTCCTTGCTTCGAGGGAACGCCGAAACCCCTCGCTGCGTACTACGCCCGAACCACCCGCGGAGTTTCAGTTTTGCGGGAGTGCCGGCCCCGAGCCGGAGAGGAGCGCGCGTCGTTCTACCAACGCCTTCCGCAGGATCTCAAAATCCGCTTCGAATTCCTCGAAACCCCCTTCGCTCTCGACTTCCTCGGGGGTTAACGCGCTCGCTCGTTCGTAGAGCGAGGTCGCCGCAGTAGCAAGACCGATGTCGAAAGCGACCAAGCGATGGAGCGTCGGCAATTCATCGCGCAGGCGCGACCAGATCGGGTCGGCTCCGGGCACCTCGAGGGTAACGATCGACGAGCCCGCCGCATCGAGCCGCGCGGTGAGATCGCGGAGCGCTTTCGCGCGCCGCAACGCCTCGGGAGGGGGGAAAGGCTGCTCGCGCGTCGCTACGGGAATGAAGCGCTCGCGATAGCGCGCTTCGAGCTTGCGAACGCAAGCCGCGGCATCGGCAAGTAGATTCGAGACGCGCTCGCGGACGAGCAGATCGTTCGCCCGCGCTTGGTTGCGCGCGTCGTAGAAATTGAAGCCGAAGCCGCTGAGCGCGACCTGTGCGAGTGCGACCGAAGGGTCGTGCGAAGGCTGCGACGGATCGAGCAGCGCCCGCACGACATTCTCCGACGGTATCGCCGGGTTCATTTTCCGGTAGCCGACCCGGTGTCGGCGTTGCCGAGCGGAAGCACCGGCGCCGCGCCGATGGTGAACGGTTGCCCGATCGCCATATTCGGCGCGCTCGAAACGCCGCGCTCGGCCATGAGAATTGCTGCGTAATATCGCACCGCCTCCATCTCCGAGAGCCCGAAGGCCTTGAGCGAGATCAGCGCACGCATGCGTTCGTCGTTCGGGCGCACGAGCACCTTGACGGTATCGAGCGCGATGCCGTAACCGTCGAGAAATTCGCTCAAGTGCGTGCGCACCAGATCGGTGAGATCGTGAATTTTCTCGTTGACTTTTTCCAGCGGGGTTACCTGAATGAGCTGATTGATCGCCTGCTCGACGACGGGGCCTGCGTAATCGTTGATCTGATCGGTGAGCAATGCATGGCCGCGATACGGCATGTGTTGGACGAGTTTCAACGCCCCGTCTTTGGTGGGAACGTGAATGTAGTAATCGACATCGTAACTCATCTCCGCCATTTCTGCAGAGAGCGCGATGCCCGAGGAGCGCACGACGAGTTTCGCACGGTTGATGTAGATCGCTTCGTATTGCCACGGGCTCTGGCCGCCGAAGAACCCCTGCACGAACGAACCGACGAGCGGTTTATCGCCGGTCGTAATCGGATATTGCCCGGTCTCGTAAACGTTTAAAATTGCGCCGCGCGATTTCAACACGCAAAAGTGATTGCTCTCAACCGTGAGCAGCGAACCACTCACGATGCTCGAGGAAGGATAATGATAGATGAGGACCTCGGGGCCCATCACCTCTTGACCGTTGTTGTCGAGGGTAGAGATAACGCTCATGATCGGCATTAGGTGGATTGTCCTTTACGGGCGATTGGTGAGAGCGGAGGGAGCGCCTCGCGCGCGACCGATGCGCGACGCGGGGCGAGCGGAGCGAGGGGTGCGAGCGGAGCGGCCGCACCGGCGAAGCCGGCGCGAGCATCGCGTCGTGTCCGCGGTGCGGGCGAAGGATCGCTCGACGGGTAGGCGGGCGCGGGAACGGGCGCGGATGCGACCGATGGATCCTGGTCCTCCTCAGAGGATCGCGTCGCGTCGTCGACCGACGGCGAACACGAGCGAGCGCGCCAAGAAGCGCGCCCGCTCCGGCACGAGCGGCCGCTCCCTTTCTTTCCGACGAAAAAGAGCCACAGCAGCGCGACGCCGATGAGCGGAAGGTAATGCTCCACGATATGTTTCTACCCCGGCCGAAGAACTTTGTTACGTCGCATTTCGGTCGAGTAGGTGGAGGAAGGAGCCCTGCACCCTTCCGCGTCGCATTCCCATCGAGATCGAAGCGTTCGTCGCCGCCTCCGCGCCCGCGTTCGTTGCGAAGAGGGCATCGGCCGCCGTTTCGCCGGCAACTTCGGCGAAATGAAACTCATGCCCGCGAAAGGTCGTGCCCGCATCTGCCAGGGGGGAATCGACGAGCGTGTGCACCTCGCGATAGCCGAGATGCAGGCGCGGACACGCGAACGAGAACCGCAGCGGAAGAAATCCGAGCATCGTATGCTCGACTGCGGCGCGATCCGCAAGCGACTCGCCGAGCACCATATATCCGCCGCACTCTCCGTAGATCGCCGCTCCGCGTGCGCGCGCCGCTTCCATTCCGGCGCGAAAGCCGGCAGCGGCTGCGAGCTTGTCGGCGTGCAGTTCGGGATAACCACCGGGGAGATAGACCGCATCGGCATCGGGATGCGGGGCTTCGTCGGCGAGCGGCGAGAACGTGGAGAGGCGCGCGCCCGCGCGGCGCCATCCGTCGGTAATATGCGCGTACGAGAACGCGAACGCAAGGTCGTCGGCAATCGCGATATGCGAACCGAGCGGTGCGAGCGGGCTTTCGTGCGACGATACGAGATCGGGGAGCGGAGCGGCGAGCTCGACCAGTGCGTCGAGGTCGAGCTGCGACGCACATGCAGTTGCAGCGCGTTCGATGAATCGCTCGAGCTCGCGATGCTCGCGTGCCTGAATGAGGCCGAGATGGCGCTCCGGGAGTGCGAGTTCGGCGTCGCGAGCGAGCGACCCGAGACTGCGAATCCCTATTGCCTCCAACGACGGGACGATCGTCGCAGCATGTCCGGCCGAGCCAACGCGGTTGAGGATCGCTCCGCAGACGCGCAGCGCCGGATCGTAGCGTGCGAGGCCGAAGGCGACTGCCGCTGCCGTCGTTGCCTGCGCCGCAACATCGAGCACCAGAACGATCGGCAGATCGAAAACTTTGGCGAGATGAGCGCTCGATCCGACACCATCGCGCGCGCCGTCGAAGAGCCCCATCACGCCTTCGATCAACACGATATCGCTCTCGGCAGCAACCGCAGCGAGCTCCGAACGGAGCGTTCGTTCGCGCATCCCCCAAAGATCGAGCGTCGCCGATCGCCGTCCGCCGGCGACGGCATGAAAGGCCGGGTCGATAAAATCCGGGCCGACTTTCGCCGATCCGACGCGTAAGCCGCGGTTGCGCAACGCGCGAATGAGCCCCAGGGTCAACGTCGTTTTTCCGCTGCCCGATGCAGCGGCAGCGAGAAGTAGCGCGCGTGCGTTCATCGGCAGAGGCTATAGCGCGAAACGAACGCTCCTACCTCCGTCGGCGCGAAAAAGCTCTGCTCGCTATGATTCCTTGGCGCGATCTCTCTCGAGCATCGCGACCGCTGCTCCGCCCGAGAGCCGCGGTGCGATCGGTTTTCGCGGAACGCGCGAGCCGGCCAAGCCGTCGTCCGCGCCGTCATCATCGGCGACCCGTGGTGGACGCGCCGACCCAAGACCGAGCCGTTCCCAGATTTTGCGAAAAAACTTTCCCCACGAACGCTTGCCCATTTCAGCACCTTAGCATAAAAAAGCGCCGCCAGGGTAGCCCTTCAACGAGCGTCGTGCGCAAGGCCGGACTCGAACCAAGCAGTAGGAGCACCCATTGACGGTGCTGGTGGTTTTGCCGCCGTCGGCGCAGCAAAGCGTTTATACTAGTGCGCAAGACCGGACTCGAACCAAGTCGTAGCAGCACCCATTGAAGGTGCT